>JBGSTR010000272.1:0-10385 GCA_041736365.1 Chromatiaceae bacterium
GGATGTCACCGCGACCGGCGAACCTGCGCTGGACCATGCAGCGTCCGGTTGCGTCCGACGCCTATCTGATGTGGACCATCGGCGAGGGCGGCGGGCCGATCGGCAGCGCGATGCCGGCCTTCAAGGGTGCGCTGAGCCAGACCGATCGCTGGGAGATCATTCGATACCTGCGGACGCTGTAGTTCGAAACGGACCCGGTGCCAGGCCGGCACCTTCGCCCGGTTTGACGACTAGAGCTGGCGCGAGGTAGCGGCCTACTGCTCAATCGTTCTCGACACCCGAATCACCGCGGCAGGACCGCGGCGCGCTGGGCATGGATGGTGCTAGTCCCACATCGCCGGTAATTCCCCTTGATGGAGGACCATCCTAATGAAACAGAGCGAGACGAAAAGCAGGCGGCGACAGCCGCAACGAGACCCGTGGAGCCCCGGGCGTAAGCGCGGGCAAGGGCTTGCGGGGGCTCAGTCCCCGGACGCCGACGAGCGTCTGCGCCGGATCCACCAATCAGCCTACTCGAGGGCCAGGCGCCGCCCGGCATCGCCCGCACCCGAGGCAGACGACTGACGATCCTGACGCGCGGGGGTTTATCGGTCCCCGCGCTGCCCCACTGCTCCCGGCCAAGGATCTGTGGCGACGCGTTCCAACGCACCGTTTCTAGGTGCAGGCAGCGTGCCGCAACACGGCACGATGGCTGAAATGCCCCGTCGGCGGGGCATATCCCCCCGCTTGAACCTATTCCTTTCCGCTGTTTGCCCCGCGATGGGTCAACACCCCGGTGCTGCGCGAGCTCCAAGGAAAGCGGCGCAAGGTCGATGAATGGTATTGGCCATTCTGTGAGGCGACCGTCGGGCCGGTCCGTGCCGGCGCGGTCGGGGCGTCCGAGCCGAACTGTCTATACTGGATAGGCCAAACCCGCCCTCGACTGGCGTCCTCTCGTCCCCGACGTTCAAGGCACAACCTCGTGAATGCGAACCAACCACCCGAGCCGTCCACCCCCGCGTCGAATTGCGGCGCGGTCGTGTCGGTGCGCGGCGGTGTCGTTGATGTGCGCTTCGATGCGCGCTTGCCGCCGATCTATACGGTGCTTCGGACGGGGCCGGAGGCGCGGATCATCATCGAGGTGCTGACGCAGCTCGACGAGCATCGGGTGCGCGGGATCGCCTTGACCCCGACCCAGGGTCTCGCCCGCGGTGCGCCGGTGGAGGACACGGGCGAAACCTTGATGGTGCCGGTGGGCCGGGCGACGCTGTCGCGCATGTTCGACGTATTCGGCAGCACCATCGACCGCGATCCGGCGCTTAAGGATGTGCGATGGCGCTCGGTACACCGCGCTCCACCGGCGCTCCAGCGGCGTTCGACCCGGTCCGAGATCTTTACCACCGGCATTAAGGTCATCGATGTGCTGATGCCGCTGGAGCGCGGCGGCAAGGCCGGACTATTCGGCGGGGCGGGCGTCGGCAAGACGGTGCTGCTCACCGAGATGATCAACAACATGGTCGGTGAGCACGCGGGTGTCAGCATCTTCTGCGGCATCGGCGAGCGCTGCCGGGAAGGCGAGGAGCTGTATCGTGAAATGAAGGCGGCCGGCGTGCTGCCGAACATGGTCATGATTTTCGGTCAGATGAACGAGCCGCCCGGCGCACGCTTTCGTGTCGGCCACGCGGCGCTGACCATGGCCGAATACTTCCGCGACGACGAGCACCGCGACGTGCTGCTGCTCATCGACAATATCTTTCGCTTCATCCAGGCCGGCATGGAGGTCTCCGGCCTGATGGGGCAGATGCCGGCGCGTCTGGGTTATCAGCCGACCATGGGTACCGAGCTGTCGCAGTTGGAAGAGCGGATCGCCAATACCGATGCTGGGGCCATTACCTCGATCCAGGCGGTCTATGTCCCGGCGGACGACTTCACCGATCCGGCGGCGGTGCATACCTTTTCGCATCTTTCGGCCTCGATCGTGCTCTCGCGCAAGCGGGCGAGCGAAGGGCTGTACCCGGCCATCGATCCACTGCAATCGAGCTCCAAGATGGCTACGCCCGGTATCGTGGGGGCGCGTCACTATGGGTTGGCGCAGGAGATCCGGAGCACGCTGGCGCAGTACACCGAGCTCAAGGACATCATCGCCATGCTCGGCTTGGAGCAGCTCTCCACCGCGGACCGCAATGTCGTTGCCCGTGCCCGGCGTCTGGAGCGTTTCCTCACCCAGCCGTTCTTTACCACCGAGCAGTTCACGGGGCTCAAGGGCAAGGCGGTGAGCCTCGAAGACGCCTTGGACGGCTGCGAGCGCATCCTGCGCGATGAATTCATGGACACCCCGGAGGGCGCGCTCTACATGATCGGGACGGTCGACGAGGCGCGGGAGAAGGCGAGTGCCGACTCCGGCCGCACTAAATCCGACGCGGACCTTGCGTAACCGGCCCCAATGAATCTCAAGGTGCTGCTTCCCGCGCGGATCTTCGCCGACATCGCCGGCGTGTCGCGTATCGTTGCGGAGACGAACGAGGGCTCGTTCGGAATCTTGCCGAGACGGCTCGACTTTGTCGCCGCACTGGCGCCCGGAATCCTGATCTACGAGACCGATTCGGCGGGCGAGGTCTACGTAGCGGTGGACGAGGGTGTATTGGTGAAGGCGGGGGCGAACGTGCTGGTGTCCGTGCGCGGCGCGTTCGGTGGGGCCGACCTTGGGCACCTGCGCGAGCGGGTCGAGCAGGAGTTTCTGACCCTCGACGAGCACGAGCGCAGCGTGCGCTCGGTGCTCGCGAAGATGGAAAGTGGGCTGATTCGCCGCATGGCGGTATTTTCCCATGAGTGACGCCGGCAGAAATCGCCCGGCGCGCCCAAGACCTTCGCTCGGCGAGACGGTCGGTGCGAAGGCGTCACGCAAGCTCAAGGCGCGGCGCAACCCAGCGGCCGGTCTGTGGTTCGGGCTTGGGATGATGGGGATGATCGGCTGGTCGGTGGCGATTCCGACCCTGCTCGGCGCCGCGCTCGGGGTCTGGCTGGACGCGCGCTACCCGGGTGGTCTCTCGTGGACGCTGGCGCTGCTGGTGGCGGGTCTCACGCTCGGCTGCTTCATCGCCTGGCGCTGGGTCGCGAAGGAGGATGAGGCCATGCGCGAGCAGGGGAAACGCTGATCTTTGCGTTTGCCGTCCGGGCCAGTGATGGCCCGGCATTTTCAGGCGCTGTAAAGGCTTGAAAATGGGGCCGCCCGAGAGTCGCGCCTCTCAGACGGCGAGCGGATCGAATGCCGGGAAGGCATTTGATCAGCGTCACCCAAACGGAGGAGCGGGATGAATGAGCTGGTGACCTCCGGGCTGGTGCTCGGCTTGGCGGTGGCCGCCGGCCTGCTGCTCGGCGGGCTGTTCTTCGGCGGACTCTGGTGGACCGTGCGCAGGGGCGTGACATCGAAACGCCCGGCGCTCCTTTTTCTCGGCAGCTCGCTGCTGCGCATGGCGCTTGTCGTGGTCGGCTTCTATCTGATCGCCGAAGGCGATTGGCGGCGGCTGCTGGCCGCAATGGTCGGATTCGTCCTCGCGCGTCTCCTGCTGATCCGGTTCGCGGGTCCGTCGGTGCCGCGTTCAGCCTCTGCCTCGAACGAGGCCGGCCATGCACCTTAGCCCCGACCAGATCGTGTTCTGGCAGCTCGGCTTCATCAAGCTGAACGCCACCATCCTGTTCACCTGGGGCGTGATGGCGCTGTTGGTGACCGGTGCGATGCTCATCACCCGCGGACTCTCCACCGACCTGGAGCGCTCGCGCTGGCAAAACCTGTTGGAAATCGTCGTCACCGCCATCGAGCAGCAGATCGAAGAGGTCGGACTGACTCGGCCGCGGCATTATCTGGGCTTCCTGGCGACCCTGTTCCTGTTCGTCGCCACCTCGGCGCTGTTGACGATCGTCCCGGGTTTCGAGCCGCCCACCGGATCCCTCTCGACCACCGCGGCGCTGGCCCTGTGCGTGTTCGTGGCGGTGCCCCTGTTCGGCATCCAGCAACAAGGACCGCGTGGCTACCTCGCGAGCTACCTGGAGCCGACCTTCATCATGTTGCCGTTCAACCTCATCAGCGAGGTCTCCCGCACCCTGGCGCTGGCGATCCGTTTGTTCGGCAACATGATGAGCGGGGCGATGATCCTCGGCATCCTGCTCAGCATCACCCCCTTCATCTTTCCGATCGTGATGACGGTGCTCGGCCTGCTCACCGGCATGGTGCAGGCGTACATTTTCTTTATTCTGGCCACCGTCTATATCGCCGCCGCCGCGCGCGTGCGCGATCCGGGATCGGTGCCCGAGGCCTAGATCACCCTTAAAAACCGGAAGCGACGTCAATCGTCGAGGGGACCCAATGGACAGCATGACCGCCATCGCAATGGCATCGATCGTCATCGCCGGCATCACCACCGCGATCGGCACCATCGGTCCCGCCCTGGCGGAAGGGCGGGCGGTCGCGACGGCACTGACCGCGCTGGCGCAACAGCCGGATGCATCGGCCACCATCACCCGGACCCTGTTCGTCGGTCTGGCGATGATCGAGTCCACGGCGATCTACTGCTTCGTGGTGTCCATGATCCTCATCTTCGCCAATCCGTTTTGGACCCATGCGATTGCTCAAGCCGCCGGGAAGTAGCCATGCTGATCGACTGGTTCACCGTCGTCGCGCAGGTCATCAACTTCCTGATCCTGGTGTGGTTGCTGAAACGCTTCCTCTATCGACCCATCCTCGATGCCATCGACGCACGCGAGCGGCGGATTGCCGACGCCCTGGCCGAGGCCGAGGCCAAGGAGGCGGCGGCGCAAGAGGCGCGTGAAGGGCTCCAACGCAAGCACGAAGCGTTCGAGGAACAGCGCGCGTCGCTGCTCGACCAGGCCATGGACGACGCAAAGTGCGAACGGGAAAGGCTGCTCGAAGCGGCGCGGCAGGCCGCCGATGCCGTGCGTGCCCAGCGCATGAAGGCGTTGGACGACGATGCCCGCGGCCTCCATCAAGCCATCCGCCGTCGGACCCGAGATGAGGTATTCGCCATCGCGCGCAAGGCGCTGACCGACCTCGCCGGAACCGGCTTGGAGGAACGCATCACCGAGGTCTTCATCGGTCGCTTGCGTGAGCTCAAGGATGCCCCGGAGGGATTCGGCGATGCGCTCAAGACCGCTGCCCGGCCGCTGCGGGTGCGCAGCGCATTCGACTTGCCGGCGGAACAACGCGCGGCGCTGCAGCAGGCGCTCGACGAGACCTTCGGGGCCGAGATCCGGGTCGAGTACGAGACCGCCCCGGATCTGGTCGGCGGGATCGAGCTCACGACCGACGGCCGCAAGATTTCTTGGAGCATCGCCGACTACCTCGAATCACTCGAAAAGGGTGTCGACGCCCTGCTGAAGGCGCAAGCCGGGGCCGGGGCCGGGACCGGGCCGGCGGCCGTAGCGCCGAATCGAGAGCCGACCGCCAGCCAACATGGAGCCTGAGAGCCTACACGACGTTTTTGAGGGCGCCTTCGCCGATATCGCGCGGGTGCGGGAGTCCCATGCGCCGCAATTGACGCCTCGCGAGGTCGGCACGATCACCAGCATCGGCGCCGGTATCGTCAGGGTGTCCGGCCTCCCCGGCGTGGGATTCGAGGAGGTGCTGAGGTTTCCCGGCAATGTCTACGGCATCGCCTTCAACGTCGACCCGGAAGAGATCGGCGTCGTCCTCCTGGGCAATTACTGGGAGCTGCACGCGGGCGACGAGGTTGAGCGCCGCGGCCACGTGGTGGACGTGCCGGTCGGGAAAGGTCTGATCGGGCGCATCATCGACCCGATGGGTCGGCCGCTGGATCAGCGGGGACCCGTGGTGGCGAGCGCACGGCTGCCGGTCGAGCGTCCGGCCGCCCACATCATGGACCGCGCGCCGGTCACCGAGCCCCTGCAGACCGGTATCAAGGTCATCGATGCGCTGATCCCCATTGGTCGCGGCCAGCGCGAATTGATCCTCGGCGATCGGCAAACCGGCAAGACCGCCGTTGCGCTGGACACCATACTCAACCAGCGCGACCAGGCTCTGTTGTGCGTTTATTGCGCCATCGGGCAGCGCGCATCGGGGGTCGCCAAGGTCATCGCCATGCTGCGCGAGCAGGGGGCGCTGGAGCACACCGTCGTGGTCGTCACCGAGGGCAACGACCCGCCGGGACTCGCCTATATCGCGCCCTATGCCGCCACCAGCATCGCCGAGTATTTCATGGAGCAGGGCCGCGACGTGCTGATTGTCTACGACGACCTGACCCACCATGCGCGTGCCTATCGCGAGCTGTCCCTATTGCTGCGCCGCCCGCCCGGACGGGAGGCCTTTCCAGGCGATATCTTCTACATCCACTCGCGGTTGCTGGAGCGCGCGACCCGCCTGCGCCCGGGGCTCGGCGGCGGATCTCTGACCGCACTGCCGATTATCGAAACCGAGGCGCAGGACATCTCCGCCTACATTCCGACCAATCTGATCTCCATCACCGACGGACAGATCTATCTCTCGCCGACCCTGTTCGAGCTGGGTGTGCTGCCCGCGGTAGACGTCGGAAAATCGGTATCGCGTGTCGGTGGCAAGGCGCAACGGGCCATCTACCGGGCGGCGACCGGCGACCTCAAGCTCGCCTACGCCCAGTTCGAGGAGCTTGAGACCTTTGCGCGATTCGGTGCTCGCCTGGATGAAGGCACGCGCAAGATCATCGAGCACGGACGGCGCATTCGCGCCTGCCTCAAGCAGTCCGAATTCGCCCCGGTTTCCGTACCCGCTCAGATCACCATTTTGGTCGCCTTGAGCGCCGGACTGTTCGACGAGGTTCCGCTCGAGGGGATGGCCGCGGCCGAGCAGGGGGTGCGCGACTCGGCCGCGGCGCTCCCGGCCGCGCTTGTCGGCCGGCTGGATACAGCCGAGCAGTTGAGCGACGCCGATCGAGAAACAATCATCGACCACGCCCGCCAGGCACTTGCCGACCTCAATACCCCGCAAGCGTCCGACGCGAATGACACAAGCGGCGGCTAAAGCGGATCCGCGATCCAATGAGCAACACCACGACCAGCCTGCGCAACAAGATCGAGAGCGCCGGCGATCTTCGATCCGTGGTCCGCACCATGAAGGCCTTGGCCGCGTCCAGCATCGGTCAATACGAGCAGTCCGTGCGCGCGCTGGGCGACTACTACCGCACCGTGGAGCTGGGCCTGAGCGTGTGCCTGCGGGGTCTCGGTACGGCGGAATCAACCACCGAAACGGGCAGGGCTGCGGCCGTGGTGGGCGCCGTCGTCTTCGGCTCGGACCAAGGGCTCGTCGGCCGATTCAACGACGTGGTGGCCGAGTTTGCGCTCGCGCGTTTGGCCGCGCTGCCGGGAAAGGTCCAAGTCTGGGCGGTCGGCGAGCGGGTACATGCACGACTCGCCGATACCGGCATGCAGCCGCTGGGATGCTTCGGCGTGCCCAGCTCCGTTCAGGCCATTACCCCATTGGTCGGCCAGGTGCTCCTGGAGACCGAATCCGAAACCGGTCCGATGGGGATCGGTGCGCTGCATCTTTTCCATAACCGACCGACCTCGGCCGCGATCTACGCGCCCGTCCAGCAACAGCTACTACCGCTCGACGAAAGCTGGCGGCGCGAGCTAACCGGGCTTGCATGGCCGTCGAGGAACCTGCCGGAAACCGTCGGCGCGGGCGCCGCGACCCTGCGCGCCTTGATCCGCGAATATCTATTCGTGTCGCTGTTTCGCGCCTGCGCCGAATCACTCGCCAGCGAGAACGCCAGTCGCCTCGCCGCCATGCAACGTGCCGACAAGAACATCGGCGAGCTGCTGGAGGAGCTCGGCGGGACGTTCCATCGCCAGCGCCAGAGCGGCATCGACGAGGAGCTGTTCGACCTGATCTCCGGCTTCGAGTCGCTCGATCAAGCAGCGACCTGAGCAGACGGCCGCGCGCCAGCTTTACGCAGGCGCTCGATCGCCCGCGATGAGTTGCCAAGCTGGATCAGGTCGGGGCACTATCTCCACTCCTCTCACTGCATTGGGAACCTAACGGGTGAAGCCTGAGGAGGCGCAGGATTGGGTTGATCCCCGCGAGCCCTCGTACCGAGCCCATTCGGCCGGAAAGGGCGAAGCCCGGTTGGCCACGGCGATCGAGCAGGCCCCGATAGGGCAGCTTACACTCGACCGGCGCGGCTTCATCCAGGGCATCAACGCCAGCGCGGCGGCGTTGCTGGGCACGAATCCCGAGGCCCTTACGGATTCTCCGCTTTCAGAGTACCTGTCCCCCGAGTCCGGGCCGGTGTTGCGGGACCACCTGGAGCGGGCCTTCGTCGGCAACGGCAGCGTCGTCGACGACTTGCTGCCCGCCCATCCCGGCCGCGGGGCGCTGCGGCTCGTGAGCCGTGCCTGCGGGTCCGTCGCGGACGGGGGCGGGCTTTGCTCGTCGAATCTACTCGACCCCGCCCTACTGGTGTCGTCCACGGGGTTCACGGGGGCGGCAGAACCGGGCGCGTCCTCGCGGGCGCTGGACCAATCCCTGGCGGAGCGCACCGCATTGCTCGACGACATCGCCGATGCGGTGATTCTCGCCGATCCGTCCGGCCGCCTGATCTACCAGAACCCCGCCTCGCTAGCCCTGCACGGCTACGACCAGGACCTCGAGCTGGCGCTGTCCCGGGAGGATCTGATCGCCCACTGGGAGGTCCTGGACCTCGCGGGTCGACCCCTACCCCTGGGCACCTGGCCGGTAAACCGGGCTCTGCGCGGCGAGACATTCTCAGGGGTCGAGGTGCGCGTGCGACGGCGGGACGGGGTGCGCGAGTTCATCGGCAGCTTCAGCGGGACACTCGCCCGGGACGATGCGGGCACGCCACTGTTCGCGGTCCTGACACTGCGTGACATCACCCAGCGCCATCGTATGGAAGAGGAGCTGCGGGAGAGCGAGCGACGCTTCCGGATCATGGCCGACAGTCTGCCCCTGATCGTTTGGGTGCACGACGCCGACGGCACCCAGCAATTCGTCAACCAGACCTTCTGCACCTTTTTCGGCGTTACCCGCGAGGAGATGCGGGGCGGGCGCTGGCAGATGCTGATGCATCCCGAGGATGCCCCCGCGTACGTGGACGAATTCTTGGCCTGCACCCGCGAGCGGCGCAACTTCCACGGCCAGGTTAGGGTGCGCCGAGCAGATGGGGCGTGGCGTTGGATCGAGTCCTGGGGTACGGCGCGCCTAAGCGCCCACCGTGAGCTGCTCGGCTTCGTCGGCACCAGCGTCGACGTCACCGAGCGGCGGGCGGTGGAGGACCGGCTGCGTGCGGCCCGCGACACCTTCCATCACCTGGTGCAACACTCCCCCTTCGGCGTCTACATCGTCGATGCCGACTTCCGACTCGCCCAGGTCAGCGCCGGGGCAGAGAAGGTCTTCTCCGCCGTCGCGCCGGCCATTGGCCGGGACTTTGCCGAGATCCTGCGCTGCATCTGGACCGAGCCCTTCGCCAGCGAGGCCACCGAGCACTTCCGCCACACCCTGGAGACCGGCGAGCCCTATCATGCCCCGTCCACCACGGCCCTGCGCCAAGACATCGGCTCGGTCGAGTCCTACGACTGGAAGATCGAGCGCATCGATCTCCCCGACGGGCGCCCCGGGGTGGTTTGCCACTTCTACGACCTCTCCGAGCGCCAGCGCTACGAGGATCTTTTGCGCGAGAGCGATCGGCGCAAAGACGAGTTCCTCGCCACCCTGGCCCACGAGCTACGCAACCCCCTCGCGCCGCTGCAGACCGGGATCGAGCTGCTGGCGATCGCCGGGGACGATGCGGCCGTCGCCGCGCAGGCGCGGGGAATGATGAAGCGTCAGCTCGACCACCTGATCCGGCTGGTGGACGACCTGCTCGACGTCTCTCGCATCAGCCGGGGCAAGATCGAGCTGCGCCGGGAGCCGATCGACGTCGCCGACATCCTAACCGGGGCACTGGAGACCGTCACCGCCACCGACCGCGAGCGCTACATCACCAGCCACCTGCCCCGGACGCCGCTCACCGTGGTGGGAGACCCGGTGCGGCTCGCGCAGGTCATCGGCAACCTACTGAACAACGCGGTGAAGTTCACCGCGCCCGGCGGGAACATACAGCTAGCGCTGGAGCGGGCCGGGGAGGAGGCGCGGATCAGTGTGAGTGACGACGGCGAGGGCATGGCAGCCGATCTGCTTGAGGGCATCTTCGACATCTTCGCCCAGGCCAATCCGGGGCGCAGCGGGGGGCTGGGGATCGGTCTCGCCCTGGTGCGCAGCCTAGTGCAGCTCCATGGTGGCCGAGTGGAGGCCAACAGCGACGGCCCCGGACGGGGCAGCGAGCTGGTGGTCTACTTGCCTCTGGCCGCGGCTACGCAATCCGCGGCCGAGACCCGGCCGGCAA
>JBGSTR010000304.1:0-2602 GCA_041736365.1 Chromatiaceae bacterium
GCACGCGCGCTCGATTCAGTGCATCGAGCAGGCGTTCGCGGCGCACCGGCTTGACCAGGTAGTCCTCGACCCGATGCTCGAACGCCGCCAGCGCGTATTGCTCGTAGGCGGTGACCAGGATCACCGCCGGCGGTGGATCGAGCTCGGCCATCGCCTTGGCCGCCGTCAATCCGTCCATGCCCGGCATTTGAACATCCAACAGCACCAGGTCGACGGATTTGGTGCGACACAGGTTCACGGCATCGATCCCGTCCTCTGCCTCGCCCACCAGCTCATAGTCGCCCTCGCAGCGGGAGAGCAGACGGATCATCCGCTCCCGCGCCGGGGCTTCGTCGTCAACGACCAGTATTTTCATGCGCGTTTCCAAGGATAGGGGAACACCAGACGGACCTGATAGTCGCCATCGACGCGGGAGATGATCACCCGCGCTTGGCCCTCGAACATGGTCGCCATGCGCTGCTTCACGTTGTCGAGTGCGATTCGGTTGCCGCGGCTATGTTGCTCGCGGCGCTCGTTGTCGGCCGGGAGGGTATTGCGCACGGTGAGGTTGACCTGCGCACGCTGGTACACCCCGCTGATCTGGATCAGCCCCGGTCGGCGCGACGGCTGTATCCCGTGGTACACCGCGTTCTCCACCAGCGGTTGAAGGATCAGCGGGGGCAGAATTGCATCGCCGGGCACGTCTTCCACATCCCATTCGACCTGCAATCGAACGCCGAGCCGTTGCTTTTCGATGTTCAGGTAGCGATACGCCAACTCAAGCTCCTTGGCAAGCGTCGAGGCCTGGGTGGCGTCCGAGAGGATGGCGCGAAACAGGTCCGCGAGATCCTCGACCACCTCCTCGGCAACCCGCGGATTGGTATGCGTGAGATTGGCGATGGTATTCATGCTGTTGAACAGAAAATGCGGCCTGATTCGCGCTTGGAGCTTTTGGAATCGGGCATCGGCCTCCGCCTCCACCTGCAGCTTCCACATGTGCTGTACATATAGATAGCGCAGCAGCATGGCCCCGAGGATTGCACTGATGCACAGACTGCGCACCAACAGGCCGACCGAGCCGTCACCCGGCAATAGGCTGCCTTCAGAGGAGTGGGGGAGCAGTGCCACCACGCCCCAGACCACCAGCCCGGTGGCGATGACCGGCACCAGCCCGTAGAGAACCGCCGCCGCGCGATTGTCCAGCCGCGAGGCGTACCGGCGCAGGGCGCACCAGACGGCGCTGGTCGCAAGCGAGATTCCCAGGACCAGGAGCGACATGCTGATCAGGCGAGTCAGGAAGGCGCCGGGGTCGTTGTCGGTGGCGAGCGTCAGCGTGACCGCCAGCAGCTGTCCCGCCAGCAGGATGCCGGCGATCATGGATGCTCGGCAGAAATTCGGGAGAAACCCGTCTTGGGTCTCATCTTCCTGTACGTGCTCGAAACCATAATCCACTGCGTTATCCAAACCCGTGACGGGTAGCGTGTAGAATCGTCAATTTACCATTGGCCGCCCCCCGCCGATGCACGATTCAAGCAACCCCCCGAAACCCTGGGCCGGGCGATTCACCGCCCCGACCGACGCCTTCGTCGAGGCATTCACCGCCTCGGTGGGCTTCGACTGGCGGCTCTACCGCTATGATATCCAGGGCTCGATTGCACACGCGACCATGCTCGCTCGCCAGGGCATCCTGAGCGAGATCGAGCGCGACGAGATCATCGCCGGTCTCGAGGCGGTGCGAGCGCGGATCGACGCCGGCGACTTTGCGTGGTCGGTTCCACTCGAAGACGTTCATATGAACATCGAGTCGACGTTGACCGCGTCCATCGGCGAGACCGGGAAGCGACTTCATACCGGACGCTCGCGAAACGACCAAGTCGCGACCGATGTGCGGTTGTGGCTGCGCGATGAGATCGACGCCATACGCGCCGAGATCGCCCGCCTGCAGGCGGCGCTGCTCGACCTGGCGGAGCGCGAGGCGGACACGGTGCTGCCCGGCTTCACGCACCTTCAGGTGGCCCAGCCGATCACCTTCGGCCACCACATGATGGCCTGGTTTGAGATGCTGGAGCGGGATCGGCAGCGCCTCGCCGATTGCCGCCGGCGGGTCAATGTGATGCCGCTGGGTGCCGCCGCCCTGGCGGGGACCACCTTTCCCATCGATCGCCACTTCACCGCCTCGCTCCTGGGCTTCGACGGGCCCGCGGAGAACTCCCTGGATGCGGTCTCCGATCGGGACTTCGCCATCGAGTTTACCGCCGCGGCGGCCATCCTGATGATGCACCTCTCGCGCTTCTCCGAGGAGCTGATCCTCTGGTCTTCCGCCCAGTTCGGCTTCATCGAGCTCGCCGACAGCTTCTGCACCGGCTCCTCCATCATGCCCCAGAAGAAGAACCCGGACGTGCCCGAGCTGGTTCGCGGCAAGGCCGGGCGCGTCTTCGGTCACCTGATGGGGCTCCTGACCCTGATGAAGGGGCAGCCGCTGGCCTACAACAAGGACAATCAAGAGGACAAGGAGCCCCTCTTCGACACCGTAGACAACCTGAAGGGTTGTCTCAAGGTCTACGCGGCGATGATGGGCAATCTGCGGTGCAACCGCGAGCGCATGCGCGCCGCCGCCGCCCAG
>JBGSTR010000327.1:0-1764 GCA_041736365.1 Chromatiaceae bacterium
TGGCACGGGTTCGGCTCCGCGTGGTCGCACCCACGGGCGTGATATTCGCCCGGCTGGTGATCGACGTGGTCGAGGAGGGAAGCACCTGGTTCGAGCGTCGGGGAAACCAGGCCTTGGAGCTAGCGCTCGAGGTGCGGCAGCCGACGTGGCCGGAGTCGATGCTTATGCGCGCTTGGTCGCTGGCTCGATTGGCGCGGCAGGCCGTCCGGCGCGGCGCGCACCGAAAACTCGAAGGTCCGCGCGCCGCCCGGCCTTGACGTCCGCTTAACTCCCCGCGGGGGGCGGACAGCTCAAAGGCTGTCTGTGGTCCTCACCCCCCGCCGACGGCGTGGATGATTTCCACCCGATCCTCAGGCGCGAGCCGGTGCTCGCCGAAGCTGCCGCGCGGAACCAGCTCCTCGTTCACCTCCACGGCAATCCGTTGTCCACCGAGCTCGAGCCGAGCGACTAGCGCGGCCATGGTGGTGTCGGCCGCGAGCTCCAGGGGCTCGCCATTGACATAGACATTCATCGCTAAGCGTGGGCTCCGAGTTTGGTTGTTTTGCTCATGGCCTATTCTAACCCCCGGGCGGCCCGTTCATCGGCCCGACGCCGAGAATAAGCTCCCATTCAACGGCTTGTGATGATTGCAAAATCATGAGTCGCTAAGCTACCGTAGCGCGTCCGCCCGCGCTGAGCGCAATCCGCGCACGGGCACCCGCGCTTCGCTTCGAAGGCTGCAGAGGTCAACACACGAATGGGGTCAGCGTCGTGAGTGAATGGTCCGAAGACCTGATTTCGGCCGAGCGTGCCGGGACCCTGGACGGATTGTTCCTGCAGCGCGTCAAGCGGTCTCCGACTCGGGTCGCCTACAAGTTTCATCGGCGTGATGCCGGTTGGCAGGAGCTTACCTGGGGGCAAACGGGCGAGCAGGTGGCGCGCTGGCGCCAAGCCCTCACCGGAGAGTCCGTCAGAGACGGCGACCGGGTCGCGATCCTGCTGCGCAATTGCCCCGAATGGGTAATGTTCGACCAGGCGGCGCTCTCGCTGGGCCTGGTCACCGTCCCGCTTTACACCGACGATCGCGCCGACAACGCCGCCTACATCCTTCACGACGCGGCGGTCAAGGTGCTGTTGGTACAGGACGCCGGGCGCTGGAAGCGGTTGGTCGAGGCCATCGCCGAGATCGGGAGCAACGGTCTGACCCGGGTCGTGATCCTGGAGCCGAGCGCCGAGGCGACGCGTCTCGCCGCAACCGACCCGCGGGTGGTGGTAGCCGAGGATTGGCTGCCGACGCGCTGCCGGGCGTTGCCCGACCGGGGCGGCTATCCGGGTGCACTGGCGACGATCGTCTATACCTCCGGCACCACCGGCCGACCGAAGGGCGTGATGCTCAGCCATCGCAACCTGCTGCGCGATGCCCATGGGTCGCTGACCATCATCGACTGCTATCAGGAAGACCTGTTCCTATCCTTCCTGCCCCTGTCCCATGCGCTGGAGCGAACCGGCGGCTATTACCTTCCGGTCATGGCCGGGGCGTGCGTCGCCTTCGCGCGCTCCATCAGCCAATTGGCCGAGGACATGCAGAGCGTTCGTCCGACGGCGATCATCGCGGTGCCGCGGGTGTTCGAGCGCGTCTATCAGCGCGTGGCGGATCAACTGGAGAAGCGACCAGCCGCGGCACGCGCGCTGTTTCAACTCGCGATTGCGACCGGATGGCGCCGCTTTCTGCGCGAGCAGGGGCGCGGCGGCTGGCACCCGTCGCTGCTGCTGTGGCCGCTGCTG
>JBGSTR010000352.1:0-12262 GCA_041736365.1 Chromatiaceae bacterium
GCCGGTTTTTCGGGCTCGCTGATCGTCGCCGAGTTCACCGATCTGCAAGGCGCCGAGGCCTGGGCTGCCGCGGATCCATACCGCGAGGCTGGAGTGTACGATCAGGTGACGGTGAAGCCGTTCAAGAGGGTTTTCCCCGCCTGACCTCGACGCACCAGCCAGCTCGTCCGAGCGCTCGCCCGCGCCTCCCCGCTCGACCGCCTTTGAACCCGTTTTTCACCAACCACAACTACGGAACTATGATGAAGAAGACTCGCTTGCCTCTGTTGCTTGGCGTTCTCCTGGCCACCGGAACCTGCATCGCCGAGGACGCCGCGAAACCGGCCACCCCGGCAGCCGCCCCCGAAGCTACCCCGGCAGCCGCCCCGGCCGCCGATGCGATCATCGCAACCGTCAACGGAACCGCCTATCCGCTATCGCTGTTTCAATTGTTCTATATCGAGCGCATGCAGCAAACCCAGAGTGAGAACGTGGAGGCCTTCCAGCAACAGGCATTCAACGAGTTCATGAGTTTAATCGTCGCCTCCCAGGAGGCCGAACGCCGCAAGCTCGAGGATAAAGCCGATGTCGCCTCCGCTTTGCAGATGCAGCGTATAAAGGTCTTGTCCAACGCCACCGTCGCAGCGATGGCGGAGGAAATCACGCCGACCGACGAGGAGTTGAAGAAGGCGTACGAAGAGGTCAAGAAGAACGCCACTCGTACCGAGTACAAGGCGCGGCACATCCTCGTGAAGGACGAGGACGAGGCCAAGAAGCTGATTAAGGAGCTCGACGGCGGCGCGGATTTCGGCGAGCTCGCAAAGAAGCATTCGCTCGGCCCGACCGGCAAGAACGGCGGCGAGCTGGACTGGTTCGACGCCAACCAGATGGTTCAACCGTTCGCCGAGGCGGTTTCGTCGATGAAACCCGGCACCTACTCAAAGGAGCCGGTGCAGACCCAATTCGGCTGGCACGTGATCAACCTCCAGGAGAGCCGCAACGCGGAGCCGCCTTCCTTCGAGGACGCAAAGCCGCAGTTGATCGCATTGTTGCAGCGCCAGAAGATTGCCGAGAAGCTGAACGCGCTGCGCGACAGCGCAATGGTTGAGCTCAACGAGGACCTGGTCAAGGTCACCCCGAGAGACGAACAGACCGGCGACCCGGCGCCCGCCGACGACAAGGCGGCGACCCCCGCAGCACCGGCCAAGAAGTAACCCGCTCGCCTCCCGCCGCTCGCACACCCGGAGGGCGATCGGCCCTCCGGGTGTCCCGTGATCGACACTGCCGCCCAAGGAGACGCTGATTAAATGCCGTCCTGGCATTTAATCAGCTCGCGATCCGAGAGGCGCGACTCTCCGATCGCTCCATTTTCAAGCACTTAAGGTGCTCGAAAATGCCGGGCCATCCCTGGCCCGGACGGGAAACGCTCTAAAACAGCGTTTCCCTAATGGCCGGCACGAACCGCCTTGTCGCGCGCTCGCTTTCCACTACAAGCGCGATATATTAGAATCCGATTATTGTTTAATATTAAGAGTCAGCGACATGATTAGCTGTACGATCATGCGTTCGGCGGTGGTCCTGTCCGCCGCGCTGTTGGCGGCCGGAGTCCTGCTGCTTGTTGTCGCCGAAACAACCAGCTTGGTCCTCGGGATCACGCATGCGGCCCTGGCCTTGGTGCTGGCCGCGGCACTGGTTCTAGCCTACGCGCTGGTGATCGCGCTGTTGCCCGGCAGCGCCAGGCGCCTCGCCGAGTGCCAGCATTGACGATGGTCAGTCTTGGGTGAGCAGCCGGGCCGCCGTGCCGGCGGTCAGGTCGAATTCTTCCTCCACCATCCGGTTCCACGCCTCGCGCTTGAAGGTGCGCTCATCCGGCACCTTACGGTGCACCAGGTTGTAGTGGCAGTCGATGCACGTCTTGCCGGCGGTCTCTTCGCGATGGATAGCCGCGGTGTTCGCCCGTTTTCCCTCGATCGCATCCAGCACGTGACAGCGATTACAGGTGGCCGAATCGCGGTCGCGAAACCACTTCCGGGCGGCGAACGCGGCCTCCGGCAGGTGGAGCAGATTGACCACCGGATCGTCGTAATCGGCCGCTCCGAAGAGCTGCTTCAGCAGGTCCTTGCCGCCAATCACGTGGTCGAGGGTAGCCGAGAACACCCCTTCCGAGACGTGGCAATCGCCGCAGGAGGCGCGCACGCCGGACGCGGAGGTGTAATGGGCGGAGGTCTGGTACGCCTCCTCGGCGTAAGTCATTGAATGGCAGGTGGTGCAAAACTCGTTGCTGCTGGTGAAGTGGTCGAGCTCGATCAAGAACGCCATGAACAGCACGCCGGCAAGCCCACCTGCCACCAATGCGACCAGGACATGGCGCGTGATGAACCGCGATACGCGCAACCCCAGCATCACCGGGCCTCCGGAGCGACCGAGCCGAATCCGAGGATCGGGTTGCCGACCTCCGGCCGGGAGAGCCATTGGTGGCCTTCGCCCGTCAGGTTGGCGTCGACGATCTCGGCGGCCTGATCCCCGGCGATCGCCCGAGCTTCCGGGAGAAAACGCGCGTAGAAGTTGCGTCCAACCACGTACATCCCTTCCCACCAGGTGTGGTTCGGGCTGGCCATCGCGGCGCCGTGGCGCGCGCGGGCGCCCTCGTCGTGCCACAGCTCCCAGTAGGTGAACTCGATCGGCTCGTCGAACGGGGCCGGAGTCAACAGCCCGCGGTTGTAAAGCGCCTCCATGATGGCGTGGGCGGGCTCTGCAAACTTGCTGTCGAACAGCTCAACCACGTTGTCGAATTGCTCCATGAACGCGGTAGTGAACGACTTACCGTGGCACTCGAGACAAACCATGCTCATCGCCTGACGACGCCGATCGGGAGTCGCGACCGACTTGACCGTACCGATCGTGCCGTCCGCCTTGGTGATCTCACTGCCGCGTTTGGGCGGATCGACACCGGCCGGAAGCTCAAGCTTGTCGCCGTCCTCGAGCATGACAAGATACTGGCGGCGTGAAATCGGCGAGTTGAGGCTCCAAGCGTTGCGCATGCCCACATCGTGGGTGGCGGGCAGCTTGCCCGCGGCCCCCATGTGGCAGGTCGCACAGGTCGGCGCCGCCGAGTAATCCCGACCGGCAACCCACTCCGGCGCGTCGAGGTTCATCTCGTGGCGTTGCGCGGCATAGGCCATGCCGTGCTTGGATGCCTCGAAGATCGCCTTGTCCGGCGAATCCGGGCCCGAGTGGCAGCGCACGCAGGCCTCGGGCTCACGCGCGCTGGCCTTGGAAAATCGGTGGCGGCCGTGGCACGACGAACAGGACCCCTTTGAACCATCCGGATTGATGCGACCGATACCCGAATTGGGCCAGGTGGCCGCATCCAGCGTGCCGTCGCCAAGCACCTTGACCCGCGATCCGTGACACTGATCGCAGCCGGCGGCCTTGACGGCGGGCCCGCCCACATTGCCGGCGAGCGCGGGTAGACGATCCTCGATGATCGCGAAGGCCTCGGCGTGGACCGAGCCTTGCTGGTCCTCGAGCTCGCGCTCGTGACAACGACCGCAATCCTTCGGCGATACGATGGTGGCGATTACCTCGCCCTCGTGCTCATGCGCATCCGCATCCGCGGGATCCGCCTGATGGCAGTCCATGCAGTTCACGCCCGCCTTCTCGTGGGCGCTCCCCCGCCACTGCTGCGTCAGACCGGCGGACGACTTGGCATGACAGCTTACGCAGGCGGCACCCGCCGGGTGTCCCCAATTGCTCGGATCCAATACAACCGGGGCCGCATGGACCGCGCCGGCGCCCAGCGTGGAGCCGTAGACCAGCAGCAGCATCCGGACGGTGCGAATTGGATCCGGGCGTCTAGTCATAACGGCTACCTCTCAAGCTTGACGCGGCGAGTTGAATCGTTGTGCGCGAAAACGATTTTCAACCCGTTTCGATTGCCTCCACGCTCGACGGCGATTGGCCCGCGTCCATGCAGCGGGATTCGTTCGAACAGCGCGGACTCGACTGATGATTATTCGTTTTCCGGAGCACCCGAGCAACTTCTGTTCGTTTTTTATTAAATTATTACTTTAGCTTTTTACTACTTTTTAATATACGCTTGCGGCCACTATATCGTACCCGATGTGTTTGCGTTCATTGCCGAATCGTCGTGCCCCGAGGATCGATTCCGACGCAATGGCGCTTTTGTTGACCTCGCTCATTTTTGTTTACCGCACGGCTGGCAAAGAATGTGTGCCAATAAACACCACAAGGAGCGACAGATATGCCCGTCAAGCTCGCGAGCGGACCGATTGCCTTGGCACTGGTCCTCGGTCTATCAGGGACCCATTGGTTCTCGGCGACCGCTACGGCAGCTGAGAACGACCCCATTCATCATGTGTCGTCCGAGGTTTGCAAGAGCTGTCACCAGGACATTTACAAGCAGTGGGAAGGCTCGATGCACGCCAAGAGCACGGCCTTGAGCGATCCGATCCACGGGACCTTCTACAAACAGGAAGTCGGCGATCCGACTGCCGAGGGCATGATCCACAAGAAGTCCGGTCAGTTTCCGGTATGCCTGCAGTGCCACGCTCCGAATGCCGCCCGCGACAAGACCACCAAGCTGGATGCCATGGCCGCCTACAGCGAGGGTGTCAATTGCGTCGCCTGTCACACGCTTAAGAGCTACAAGGGGATCAAGGGCGAGGACGGCAAGCTGCGCCTCGGCCTCAAGGCCTATGAGGTCTCCGACACCCTCCAGGCCCCGGCCGGCTTCCAACGGGGGCTGCAGAAGCTTACCGCGTCCGACGACATGTTCGGCGGCGCCGTGGATGCCGCGGACGCCTCGCAGAAGCCGAACCCACACCTTGGCGAGGCCGTCGAGCTCGACGGCAAGCAGATCCCTGCACTGCCAATGGAAGCCAATCCGCTTCAGATGAAGACGTCCGACGCCTGCATGGGCTGCCACGACCAGCGCAACAACCCGCATGGCGTCCCGCTGTGCCAGACCGGCAACGAGTACATGGCGAGCGGCAGCGACGTGAGCTGTCTCTCCTGCCACATGGGACTGGCCGACGGTATCGCGGACCACAGCATGGGCGGCGGACACAACAACGCCATGCTCAAGCGCGGCGTGATCTTCGACGTCAAGACCAAGCCCGAGGGCGACAAGCTGATGGCCACGGTATTGGTCAAGAACCTGCAGCCGCATGCGATGCCGACCGGCGCCCCCTTCCGCAACATGTACATGAAGCTCACGGCCTATGACGCCAAGGGCGAGGTCGTCTGGCAGAACGCCGCCGGCCACCCGGCGAAAGAGGATGCCCAGGCCTACTTCTCCTACGGCATGAAAGACGACAAGGGCATGCCCGCACCGCCACCCACCGCAACCAAACCGGGCGACGATACGCGACTGAAACCGCACGAGACTCGAGAAATCGTCTACGAGATCCCCAGCGCAGGCGTGGCCCTGGTCAGGGGCGAGCTCTACTACAACCTACTCTGGCCGAGCCTGGTCGAGAAATTTTCACACCTGCCGGAAGACGTGAAGGCGCCGGTGCTGATCGCCGCATCGGAGACCGAGATCGCAACACCCTAATCGGCCGAGAACAATAAGAACGATTGCTTGACTGTGCCGCTGCGTTTGCAGCGGCATTTCTTTATCTGCGGATCCACCGCCCTCGGCCAAACGCGGACGAGTCCACCCTCGACAATCAACCCGCGTCGCCCGCCCCGCGTCATACGCGCAGTCGAACAAGCTGCCGCCACAGGAGCAACGCTCCCCAAACCGCCGCCAGCAGCATCAAGAGGGCGCCGATTCGATGACTCACCCGACCCAGTGTCAGGTCGAGGTGCAGCAGCCCGGTTTCGTTGAGCAGAAAGTTCCAATCGTGAAAGCCGTAGGGACTGGAATGGCCGAAGTTTCCGCCCAGCAGCGGTAATCGGCCCGCCCGCGCATCGGCGATATAGGGGGCGATGTCCAGGAAATTCTCGCCCAGCCACCATAGACACACGGAGGCACCGAAGGGGTCTCGGGTCTTCACCAGCAGCACCCCAAGACACACGAGCGGCATCAAAAGCTGGCCCAACGTGCCGCCCAGCGACGAGACGAATGCGCCGAACGGGCGAAAGATCAAGTGCCCCGCCTCGTGAAACGGCAGGTTGATCAGGTGCAGAAACGAAGATCCGGCTCCTCCACTTTCGATGGAGGCACCCACCAGCGTCGCACCCCACACCAGGAGCAGCAGCCACAGGAATGCCCTGGCGCCGAGCGCCGCCCAACCCCCCTCCAGCTCGCCCGACAGCCAGAGTGCGCCGGGCGCGTCAGCCGGCGACCGTGTCTTCGGAACGCGCGCGCGAAAATCTCGGGGCTCTTCGCCCGGGCGCGGATGGTATTTGTAGTATTTCTCGTAGACGATGCCGCAGTGTGCGCAGATGCCGGCGTGATCGTCGCTCAAGACACCGCACTTGGGACATTCCATCTCCGATCACCCGGCCCGGCAATCGGCCTTGGTGAGTCGTCGGATTTGCATCCGCCCCGACACGAACGCGGATCCGGCACGCGTCCGGCGAGCGCGCGTGCAACGGACGTAGCTCGCGCTGCCTACAGGGCGACCGGGATCTGCGGTTTCATGCGCCGCGACGTGCGCCGCGCCGATTTCACCATTCCCCGCCCGCCGACTCACGCTATCATGCTGCGCAAACGGACCGCATGCGCCACGCTGAATGCGCGCGCGCGTGGCTTCCGATTGAAGATCCGTTACGCACCGAGGAGGAGTGATGAAAAAAATCCTACAACTGCTTGATGAAAAAGGTAGCCAAGTGTGGTCGATCCAGCCGGATGCGACCGTGCTTGAAGCCCTCACGATGATGGCCGAAAAGAACATCGGTGCATTGTTGGTGATCGACGACACGGGTCCGGTGGGGCTGGTTTCAGAGCGCGACTACGCCCGCAACGTGGTGCTGATGGGGAAGGCGTCGAAGGACACCCCCATCCGGGAGATCATGACGACCCGCGTGGTTTGCGTGGCCCCCGACCAGCAGATCGACGAAGCGATGGCCCTAATGACCGAGAAACGCGTTCGGCACCTACCGGTGATCGACGACGGCCAGATGCTCGGGATCGTGTCCATTGGCGACCTGGTCAAGTCCATCATCTCGGAGCAGAAATACATCATCGAGCAGTTGGAGCAGTACATCGCCAGCTGAGCGCCGGGAGATTCCGATCAGCCGGCGTCCCGGCATTTGATCCGCTCGCGGTCCGAGAGGCGCGACTCTCGGACCCGCCGCGGCGCCAAACGCCGCGTGCATCGAGCCTATTTTTGATCTTTGGCCGGTCGGCTTACGTGACCCGTCTCATGCAACGGCGCGAATCCAACCGACGCCCGCGACGATTCGGCTCCGCTCGCCGGTGGCTCGGTTCGACGCGCCGATTGGAGGCGCCGACGATTGCTTGAGTTGACCGCGCAAACCCCAACGTTTTCGACATCGAAAAGCCGTGCCGAACCCGCGATTAAACAGCGGTTGATCATGACCCTGCCCGTATCGGTCCGACCTATCCACCCAGCGGTAATTGCAGAGCCCCCATGACAGAGACGGATAACCAGCGCCACCCGACCGAGATCAACCTGCACGCCAAGTCCGGGGTGCTGAAGATCGCCTTCGACGACGGTGCCTCATTCGAGCTGCCCTGTGAGTATCTGCGCGTGTTCTCCAGGGCCGCGGAGGTGCGGGCGATGGATCAGCCGGTTACCGGCAAGGAGGGAGTGGGCATCACTGCCATCGAGCCCCAAGGCCAGTACGCGATCCGCATCGTCTTCGACGACGGCCACGACACCGGCATCTACTCCTGGGACACGCTCTATACGCTGGGTGCGAATCGGGAGGGCAACTGGGCCGACTATCTACAGCGGCTGGAGCAGATCGGCTATCGGCGGGAGGAGCCCGAGCAGGGCGCGAAGCAGATCCAGCTGCTGTACTTCGCCTGGCTCGCGCGCAAGATGCGCAAGGAGTCGGAGCGGGTGACGGTGCCGGCGGGCGTGCCCGATGTGCAGACCCTGTTGCGTTGGCTCGGCGGGCGCAGGCGCGGAGCGGCGGTGCTGTTCGAGGACGGACGCGTGCGGGTCACGGTCAACAAGCAGTTCGCGGAGCCCTTTACCAAGCTTCACGATGGAGACGAGGTGGCTATCGTGCCAACCTCTCCGAACGCGCCGGCGACCCCGGACCTGGTCTGAGCCCGGGTTGAAGCCCGTCAGGCTAGGAAGCGGATTGTTGGCCGGTGCCATCCGAGCCGGCGACGTCCGAAACCTTTGGACGCCCTAAACAAATTGAAAATGTAGCCGCCCGAGAGCCGCTCCGCGACCCGGGGCGTACTCGATCAGAGCCTCCCTAGTAGGGGAGTCCAGCGACCAGTCGAATCGCGTTGCGATTGGTCCAAGAGGTCGCGAGACTGGCCGCTCTGATGGCGGAGAGCCAACGATACTCGGAGTGCTCCCCGGGATTACGGCGGATCAGCCGGCGCGTCTCCAGCACCAGCGCGAACCAATACTCCCGATTGAAGCAGACGTTCGGCGCGTAGCGGCTGCGCCATGACTCGATGATCGGGAACAGGACCGAGCGCTTGAGGTCGACCAGTCGCGAACCCGCGTCCAGCCCGGTCTCCTCACGCACCTCGCGCAGCGCGGCGGAGCGCGGGCTCTCGCCCCGCGCCAGGCTGCCGGTTACGGACTGCCAAAAATTCCGCGGCTCGGTTCGGCGCAGCATGAGGAACTCGCCCCCACGGGTACAGATCACGACGAGGACCGACTGCGGGCGCTTAAAACACTTCGCGGCGGGAGCCTCCGTGGTCTCGCCCGTGTCCAGCCCAGTGACGGTTTGCGGCGCGGTCGCGTCGTCGCTGGGCGCGAGACCGTCGACGAGGCCGTCGATTGGTGAATCGATCCGAAGCTCGAACATCGCTCAGGCCCTCAGTTTGATGCGCAGCGCCAGCTCGTTGAGCTGAGCCTCGTCCACGGCGGACGGGGCACTGGTGAGCAGACAGGCCGCTGTCTGGGTCTTGGGGAAGGCCATGACGTCGCGGATCGAGGCCGCCCCGGTCATCAGCATCACCAGCCGATCCAGCCCGAAGGCGATGCCGCCGTGGGGCGGACATCCCAGCTTCAACGCGCGGAGCAGGAAGCCGAAACGGTCCTCGGCCTGCTCGTCACTGATCGCCAACAGCTCGAACACCCGCCGCTGGACCGCATCGCGATGGATACGGATCGAGCCGCCGCCGATCTCGGTGCCGTTCAGCACCATATCGTAGGCGCGCGAGAGGCAGGCACCCGGATCGTTTTCAAGCAGATCGATCTGCTCCTCCTTGGGCGCCGTGAACGGGTGATGCAGCGCCACCCAACGTTGCGCCGCGGGGTCGTGCTCGAACATCGGGAAATCGACGACCCACAGCGGACGCCATCCCGACTCGACCAGCCCGAGATCCTGGCCCACGCGGACGCGCAACGCGCCGATCGACTCGTTGACCACGGTCGCCTGATCCGCGCCGAAAAAGATCAGGTCCCCGTCCTCGGCGCCGGTGCGCGACATGATGCCGTCGACCGCGGAGTCCGGAAGGAACTTGAGGATCGGCGACTGGAGCCCTTCGCGGCCCTTCGCGGTCCACTCGTTCACCTTGACGTAGGCCAGGCCCCTAGCCCCATAGATGCCGACGAACCGCGTGTACTCGTCGATATCCTTGCGGCTGAGGGTCGCCCCGCCGGGTACGCGCATGGCGGCCACCCGGCCTTTCGGGTCCTCGGCCGGTGCCGCGAAGACCTTAAAATCGACGCCGCGCATGAGATCCCCGACATCGACCAGCTCCAGCGGAATGCGCAGATCGGGGCGGTCGGACCCGAAGCGGCGCATCGACTCCTGGTAGGTCAGGCGCGGGAAGGGCTCGGGCAGCGACTCGTCGCTGATCTCCCGGAACAGCACCCGGATCATCTCCTCCATCAGGCGCATCAGGGCGTCCTCGTCCATGAACGAGACCTCAATGTCGAGCTGGGTGAACTCGGGCTGGCGGTCGGCGCGCAGGTCCTCGTCGCGGAAGCAGCGGGCGATCTGATAGTAGCGGTCCATGCCGGACATCATCAGCAGCTGCTTGAAGAGCTGCGGTGACTGCGGGAGCGCGAAGAACTGGCCCGGATAGGTACGGCTAGGAACCAGATAGTCGCGCGCCCCCTCGGGGGTGGACTTGGTGAGGATCGGCGTCTCGATGTCGAGAAAGCCGTGAGCGTCCAGGAAGTTGCGCATCGTCTGCGTGATCCGGCCGCGGGTGCGCAGGCGCGCCTGCATCTCCGGCCGCCGCAGGTCCAGATACCGGTAGCGCAAGCGCAGCTCCTCGGACGCGTCCGCCCCGTGCTCGTCGAGCTGGATCGGCGGGGTATCGGAGCTGTTCAGCACCTCGAGGTCCAGACCGAGGACTTCGACCTCGCCGGTGGGCATGTCCGAATTCGTCGTGCCCTCGGGTCGCGCGCGTACGCGCCCGCCGATGCGCAGCACATACTCGTTTCGAACCTGTTCCGCACGCTTGAAGATATCGGCGCGATCCGGGTCGAAGACCACTTGGATCAAGCCGTCGCGATCACGCAAATCGATAAAGATCACCCCGCCGTGGTCGCGCCGCCGGTGCACCCAGCCGCACAGGACGACATCCTGGCCGATATGGCCGCTGTTCAGTTGCCCGCAATAGTGCGTGCGCATGGCACTCTCGCCCCTTACAAATCCAGACTTGTGTCCGTGGCGATCCTTACAGCCCGCCACGAAAGTAACCCGTGAGGGTACTTCGCGCGCTGGGTGGCCGCAAGCCCGCGATAAACCGTTGGGGCCACTGTAGTGAGCAGCCGCGGCCCGCGCCCCGCCGGCGATGAAGGCCGGCGCCCGGGCGACCATCCGCTGAACGCGTCCCTTGCAGCGACACCGGCGCAGACGCACAATCCGCGCGCCATTTCCCCGGAGGCAAATCATGCTGCGCCAGCTCAAACGTTCAACACGGCGGCTGATCGCTCTGTTGCTGCTGCTTCCGGTGGCCGTCGTAATCCTGGGCGTCGTTTACATGCTCGGCTCGGCCTATCTCGAAGGCCAGCCGCGCAGCCTCATTCGCAGCATTGAATGGGCCTCGGAAACACTCACGAACACCGGATACGGGGCGGACGCACACTGGAATCACCCCCTGATGAATCTCTTCGTCATGGTCGCCCAGTGGCTCGGCATCTTTCTGATCTTCTTGGTGTTCCCGACCTACGTCTTGCCCTTTTTCGAGGAACGCTTCGAGGCCCGCTTTCCGCGCTCGCTCCCGCCGATGGACGGCCGCGTCCTGTTTCACCGCTTCGGTCCGGCGGTGGATTTCCTCATCGAGGAGCTGACGAAGGCCCGCACGCCGTGCGTCATCATCGAGACGGACGAGTCACTGGCGCGCAGCCTGCGCGGGCGAGGCTATCAGGTCGTGGTCGGCCGAATGGACGAGGATTCGGCACTCTTGGACGGCGTGGAGCGAGCCAAGGCGCTGGTGACGGCGGCGGACGACCACCTCGACGTGAGCTTCATCATGATGGCGCGCGAGCGCGGCTACGACGGGGTGATCTGCGCGCTCGCCCAGGACCCGCTGCACCGTGAGGCGATGCTGAAGATCGGTGCCACGGTGGTCTATACCCCGGAGCACGTGCTGGGGGCGGCCTTGGCCGCGCGCGCGAGCCCCCGTATCGGTTATCCGGTGGAAGGTCTGCCGCTGCTCGGAGAGCACGTGGGCCTTGAGGAGTTTCGGGTTCACGCGGCAAGCCCGTTGGCCGGCAAGTGTCTCGGCGAGCTGCGGATGCGGGAGCGCTACGGCGTGACGGTGCTCGGGCAATGGGTCGGCGGTCGCTTCGAGCTTGCGGCCGGACCGGACACGCGAATCGGCGCCGGGGTCATCCTGGTCGCGGTCGGCGCCCGCGGGAATCTAGCCAAGGTGGATAAGCTGGCCGCCCCGATCAGAAAGACCGGGCCAATCCTGGTCGCCGGATACGGCGCAGTGGGACACAAAGTGGCCCAGCTGCTGCGCGACGCGGGCGAGACGGCGACGGTGATCGACACCCATCCGGCGGACGGCGTGGATATCGTCGGCAACGTCCTCGATCGGGACACCCTTGAGCGCGCCGAGGTGCGCAACGCCAGCGCGGTCGTGCTGGCGCTCAGCAACGACGGGGCCGGCGTGCTTGGGGCCGCGATCGTTCGCGACTACGCCCCGGACGTACGGCTCATCGCGCGGGTCAACAGCGCCGCCAGCGTGCCG
>JBGSTR010000377.1:0-3092 GCA_041736365.1 Chromatiaceae bacterium
GTTGTAACGCAGCCGGGCGCCGCGCGGGGCGTGCCCCGGCGGCCGTAGCGCCGTTCACCCAAAGGGTGCCTCCCGAGTTGCTGCTGAACTTCGAGAACCTCAGATGCTTACATGTATGACGAAGCGGTCAACTGCTCTTTCTAGGATCATGGCTAGATTCGACTCTTGGGTTCCGTATACTCCTGTCTCCGGCACCGCCGCCGGGCACAAATCGACCACGGGAGCACCAGCATGAGCAAGATTCTCGACGAAGTACTGGCCGCAAACGCGGTCTACGCCAATGATTTCGACAAGGGCAGCCTGCCGATGCCGCCGGCGCGTCGTTTCGCGATCCTGACCTGCATGGACGCGCGCCTGGACCCGGCCAAGTACGCCGGACTCGCGGAGGGCGACGCCCACGTGATTCGCAACGCCGGCGGACGCGCGAGCGACGACGCCATCCGCTCCCTGGTGATTTCCTACAAGCTGCTCGGCACCCGCGAGTGGTTCGTGATCCACCACACCGACTGCGGCATGGAGACCTTCACCGACGAGGTCATGCGCGGGCTACTCGCCAGCAGCCTCAAGACCTCCAGTGTGGACGCCAGCGGCTGGCACGACTCCGGCAACGGATCGGGCTCGACCGAAGGCAACTACATCGACTGGCTGACCATCAAGGACAACGCGAAGAGCGTTGTCGAAGACGTAACCCGCATCCGCAACCATCCATTGGTCCCCGGAAACATCCCCGTCTACGGCTACATCTACGACGTCAAGACCGGGGAGCTGGTCGAGGTTCAGGACGCCACGGCGGTCGGTCGAGCACGCTGACCCCGAGTCCGCGGCGACACGAAACGCTCGCCCGACGGATCGAGCCGACGACCAACCGGCGGCGATGAGTCGCATTAGGGTTTGTTTTCGGTGTTCCGCGTAAGCCAGAACCCGCTATCCCGGTCCTAGGGATGGCGGCGTCGGCGGTTTCTTGGCGCTCCGCCCCCAACTGTAAGCCTCGAATGCCTATTACGGAGCGACGACATGCACGCGACATTGCCGCTACTCGCCGAAACCAGCTTCCCCGCCATCGCGCGCCGGCGCCTGGAGACGCTGCAGGCGAACCTCGGCTACAAGTGCAACCAGAGCTGCACCCACTGCCACGTCAACGCCGGCCCCAAGCGTACCGAGCTGATGAGTCGCGAGACTATCGACAACCTGTTGGATTTTCTGCGGGTCTCGGGCGTTGCCTGCCTCGACCTCACCGGCGGCGCGCCGGAGCTCAATCCACATTTTCGCGAGCTGGTGGTGGCGGCGCGGGCGCTCGGCACGCGCGTGATCGACCGCTGCAATCTCACCATCCTCGGCGAGCCCGGCCAAGAGGACCTCGCTGAATTCCTCGCCGCCAATCGGGTCGAGATCGTCGCTTCCCTACCCTGCTATCTGGAGGACAACGTCGACCGCCAGCGCGGCAAGGGCGTGTTTCCGGCCAGTATCGAGGGGCTGCGCCGGCTCAATGCACTTGGCTACGGCGAACCCGACTCCGGTCTCGATCTGACCCTGGTGTACAACCCGCAGGGGCCGGATCTTCCGCCGCCTCAATGCGGTCTGGAGGCGGCCTACCGCGAGCAGCTGCGTGCGCGCTACGGGATTGTTTTCAATCGGCTGTTTACCTTAACCAACATGCCGATCAAGCGCTTCGGTTCGATGTTGATCTCCACCGGCCGGTTCGAGGGTTACATGTCGCTCCTGCGTGACAGCCATCGCGAGGAGAACCTGGAGACGGTCATGTGCCGCTCGCTGCTGTCCGTGGATTGGCAGGGCTACCTCTACGACTGCGACTTCAATCAGATGCTCGACCTACCGCTCGCCGTTCCGGGCAAGCGGCGACCGCATCTCGCGGATCTACTCGCGCGCGAGCTCCACGGCAATCCGATCGTGGTCGCGGAGCACTGCTACGGTTGCACCGCCGGACAGGGATCGAGCTGCGGCGGGGCGCTGGCCGGCTGAGGTTCGAGCCCGAAAGACCGGACAGCCCGATTGACTCGGGCCTCGCGGTGCACCTGGCCGAGGCCAAGCTGCGAAACTCGCGGCTTCTGTTTGCCGAATCCCCGAGGCTCGGCGATTCCCTTCGCGGCGCGACGACAGATTTCCGACCCGCGCCGGGTCCTGCTTGCTAGCCGCCGGCTCGCGGTCGCGTCGCCGATCGAGCCGACATCATGCTTACAGCGTCCGCGCGACGCCCCGGGGGACCCGTGACCAAGTCGCGACTGTTGGTTTTGATCCTGATCGCGCTGGCGATCCTGGCCTTTTTCCTCTTCGACCTCGGGCGCTTCTTCAGCCTCGACTACCTCAAGTCGCAGCAGGCCGTCATCGACGCCTACTACCGCGAGCACCCGCTGCTTGTCGCGCTGATCTATTTCGGGATCTACGTGGCCGTCACCGGGCTTTCTTTACCCGGCGCGGTGATCATGACCCTCGCCGGCGGGGCCATCTTCGGCCTCGGGTGGGGCACGCTCATCATCTCGTTCGCCTCGTCCATTGGAGCCACTCTCGCCTTCCTCGCCAGCCGCTTCCTGTTCCGCGGTGCGGTCCAGCAGCGATTCGGCGGGCAGCTGCGCGCGATCAATGCCGGCGTCGAGAAGGAGGGTCCGTTCTTCCTGTTCGCGCTCCGGCTGGTGCCCATCTTCCCCTTCTTCATCATCAACCTGGTATTCGGTCTGACGCCCATGCGCACCTGGACCTTCTATTGGGTCAGCCAGATCGGGATGCTCGCCGGCACGTTGGTGTACGTGAACGCCGGAACCCAGCTCGGCCGGATCGAGTCGCTCCAGGGCATCCTATCGCCCGCCCTGCTCGGCTCGTTCCTGCTGCTCGCCCTGTTCCCGTTTCTGGCCCGGGGCATCGTTGGGCTGGTGAAGAGGCGCAAGGTCTACGCACCCTGGCGCGCGCACAAGCCCAAGCGCTTCGATCGCAACCTGATCGTGATCGGCGCCGGCTCGGCGGGCCTGGTCTCGGCCTATATCGCCGCGGCGGTCAAGGCCCGGGTGACCCTGGTGGAGCGCGGCCGCATGGGTGGCGACTGCCTCAATACCGGCTGCGTGCCGTCGAAGGCGCTGCTG
>JBGSTR010000385.1:0-6557 GCA_041736365.1 Chromatiaceae bacterium
GCTTCCGATTCGGTGATGATGAACCGTCTCAAGGCAGCACCTGCTGGGTGAGTTCAGGAATGCGCCTATTTTAACCACATCCTACTGTTATGTAACGGAATTTCGCCATCCTTCGTTCGTTCCGATCACGGAACCAGGTACTATGATCCCCACGAGCCAGTGGATATCACCACCGACGTAATCAACGGGTATCCGAAAAACCCTCTGACGAGTACGAATATTATCGAACCCTTACCCTGGGAGTTGCCCACCCTTGCGCAGGATGTAAATAAAAGCGCGCACTACTATAACGCCGTACTGCGACTCGACGCCGGAGTCGGGCTATTGCTTGACGAGCTTAAGGCGGCCGGGCTCGAACAGAATACGCTGATCCTCTTTGTGGGCGACAACGGCCTGGATACGCCGAGCGGAAAAAGGCACTGCACGGAGTTGGGCCTCCGTGTACCGATGATCGCCCATTGGGCGGGCCACATGAAAGGCGGACAGGTGCGTGGAGACTTGGTGTCGTTGATCGACGTCATGCCCTCGGTCCTGCAGGCCGCAGGTGTTGTACCGCCAACCTGGCTCGAGGGATCACCGCTGCAATCGTTGCTGCGCGGCGAATCCCCATCATGGTGGCGCAAATACCTGTACGGGGAAATGAACTTCCAGACCGCCCACGAGCTCAACGCCGATCGCAGCGTTCGCGACGCTGGGTATAAGCTGTTGCTAAGGCTCAATCCTGAACCCGACGATCCCGCGGTGGGGCTCTACGACCTACGATCCGATCCATGGGAGAAAGCGAATCTCGCCGATGATCCGGCGCATCTGGCTATTCGCCAGAAGCTCGAGTCCAAGCTCTTGTCGTGGCGGCAGCGCACGAAGGACCCGCTACTGGACGACCGAATGCTCAAACGCTGGATTGCACTCCGAAACGAATGGGAAGCCTATCGCGAGACGAACGGAACCGGCTACATATTCCAGGAAGGAGACCTCGAGAGGCTGTGGGGGGAACTGTGGGAGGTGGTGCTGGATAAGGGAAGCGTTTCTGCGGGCACCACGGCCACGTTCGTAGAAGCCCCGCCTGCCTACCGGAGCACGGTCGTTATATCCGGTCCGCCCACCGGTCACGACGGCGATCCGGGTGTAGCACGGGTGCAGGACGTCGGCGAGCTCGGCTTCGATCTGCGCTTCCAAGAGTGGGACTACCGTGAACGTATTTTCGGCGATACCTCTCATTCCAGAGAAGACATTCCCTACCTGCTTCTGCTGCCGGGTCGCCATAGGATGTCCGACGGTTCCGAGTGGGAGGTGGGTACCTTCGAGATTGGGAGCGCGCGTAGCTGGCAGGGTGAACAGTTCGCCGAGCCGTTCTCTGGCCCGCCCCATCTTTTCCTCACCGCGCAGACCGCCAACGGCGGCGAGGCCATTTCGGTTCGCGCACGCAATGTCGCAGCCGATGGTTTCGAGGCCGCCTTGTTCGAGGAGGAGGCCCTGAAGGACGGTCACCCCGTCGAGACCGTGGGCTACGTGGCGTTGTATAGCCCTGGCGGTGCTGGACTCCTCGGCTTAGGCGGGGAGCAGGTTCCCTACCTATTACAGACCCTGAAAGCGGACGAGCGCTGGAGCCCGGTGTTGAGTCAGCGGATCAAGGTCGAGGAGGAACAGTCCGCGGACGCCGAGACCGACCATGTCGACGAGACGATCCAGGTGTTGGCACTAGGAGACCAGTTTTTCGCCCAGCAGGTGACTAGCTTCGGCGGTGACCCCACCGACCTGCGCCGGCTCGAGCCCACCGGCGGCGCCCCGATGGAGTGGGGCATCCTGCGCGGTATCGACCGTACCTGGAAGACGCTGCCCTTCGCCAAGACCTATACCAGTCCGGTCGTAGTGGTGAAGCCGGTATCCAACAGGAGCGCCGACGCCGGCGTGATTCGCCTCCAGGACGTCACCGTCGACCACGCCCGGGTACGCTACCAAGAGTGGGAATCGAAAGACACCACGATGGCGGAGGATGCCTTTTACCTGGTAAGCGAGGCCGGCGAGCACAGCCTCGGTACCCTGCTCGTCGAAGCTGGAAAGGTCACCACCAAGAGTCTCGCGCTTGACGGACAGTGGTCGAGCATCGTCTTCAACAGCCCATTCACCGAAACTCCCGCGACGTTCGCCTCGGTGATGAGCGATGTCGGGAGCGATGCCGTCACCACCCGCATTACCAACCTCGACTTCGCGGGTTTAGACATCGCCATGGATGAGCGGGAGAGCAAGGGCGACGGGCACGCAAACGAGTTGTTGGGCTGGATCGCCATCCAGCCGGGAAGCTGTGCGACCACCGATCGCCGGCAGATCGACGTCTTCTTCACGTCTCTCAGCGACGTCATGAGCCCTGTGCCCTATCCGCGAGCCACCGGCCACCGCCATCCGACGGTGGTGGGCGACGTTGATTCCGCGACAGAGGCGGACCCGGTGTTCCTGCGCTACGCCAGCCCGACCAACAGCGAGATCCGACTCAAGCTCATGGAGGAGACCTCGGCCGACGTCGAGACCACGCACGTCCGCGAGGACGTGGGGGTGTTTGTGGGCGAGTAGCCGGCCGGAGCACGAAGGCTCGGCAAGGACACGCTGGCGTCCTAGCGTGCGCTTAAGGCAACTTGGCTTAGTCGCAGCAGCGGCTTGAGCTGCTCGTGACGGCCGCCCGCCGCGGCCGCCCTGTGTGTCTATACTATCGACTCGGTCGATCGGCACATCTCTTGATCGCCACCGGGAGTCGCGATGAGCCAAGCCCGCTCCATTACCCTCAATGCCTTCTCGCTATTACTGGTATTTGCCGCGACGGCGGTCACCAGCGACGCCGGCGAGAGCCGAGTCGAGCTGACCGACGGCAGCTCGATCAACGCCGAGTTGATCGGAATCGACGGCGGAAATTACCTGCTGCGCTCTCCCACTCTCGGCGAAATCCGCGTGCCGGAGGCGAGTATCCGGGCTATTCGACCGCTCGTGAGCGGCGCTGAGGGTTCGACGCCTCCAGGCTCTCCGGCCGGAGGCCAGGTGGGCGAGGTTGCCGGCAAACTTCTCGCCGATCCCCGATTGCTGGAGATGGTTGAAGGCTTAAGAAACGACCCGGAGCTCCAGTCGGCGCTGGCGGACCCGGAATTTATGCGCCTGGTCATGGCCGGCGATTACCAGTCGCTGAGCGGCGACCCGCGCATGCAGCGCTTGATGGCGAATCCGGCAATCCTGGCGATCATCGGCGAGATGTCGCATCGCTGAGCGCGTAGCTCGCTTTATTCGAGGGCGAAGCGAGGGCACGATGTCGGCGTTTCGACCCGTGTGCAAGAAATCCTGTAGGGCGGTTAGAGCGAAGCGAAACCCACCGCTCGGATACGTCCCCCGCGCCCGATGAACCGCCACTATGAACAAGGCCATTCTCGTTTTTCTTTTTCTCCTTTCGGCTTGCGCGACGGACCGTCCCGCGGAAAATCGCGAGGACGCCTCCACAGGGCCCACGGTATACGGGCAAATCTCGATCTCCGTGGATCGGGCCACCAGGCGGTGAAATCAGCTCGGGGGTTGGTTCGTGCGGGACGCGATCGGACGACGAAACCTAGCCGATCCCGGTGGCGTCGCTGCGCCGGCGCCGTGGCCCGAATGTCTTGATGATCATTCGGCTCGAGAGAAGCTCGACCTTGCCTTTCGGCCGCGGCGCCTCAGTGTTCAGACATGTTCAGGTTCACCTGTTGAGGCGTTGCGATGCCAGGCACGGCTGAGCTGCTTCCTGGGGTCATGACATCAGGGCAACGTCGCCACGGACCGACTGGCGCAACTGCTGCGCATCACGAGGGCCGAGCTGGCCACGGCGACGGGATTGTCCCGCGACGCCGTCTCGAAGCGGGATTCGGCTTTATTCCACCCGAACACAAACGCGGCTGCGCGACACCGTTGAGATCATCCACCGAGCGGCGCATTGGACCGGGTCCGTGGGCCACGCCTTCGCATGGTTCCGCGCCCAGCCGCTACCGTCGTTCGGCGACAAGACCTCCTCAAGGAAGGCCGAGCACAGGCGGTGAAGGAGTACCTGTCGCGCACGCCGACGGCGGCTTTGCGTGACCGATGCCGTGCCGGCGGGACCCTTGTCGGACCTCGGGTCGCGATCTGATCACAGTCACGGAGGGCATCTGATCAGGGTTTTCCAGTCGGCGCGCGTCACACGAGGCCCAAATCGAAGCCCGCCGTGAAGGGGTTCTCCAGCCGCAGGGCGCCGATTTTTCGGCCGTCCTGCACGTCGTCGGTCAATAGCCGGGTTACCCCGGCCCTCCTGGCGGCCTCCACCAGCATGGCATCCCACAAAGCGAAACCATGCTGTTGTTTCAGGGAGATGGCGCTGCGCAGGGTACGCCCGTCTGCCGCGGCCACGGGGAACAGATCCATCCAGTCCTGCACCAGGGCGCGGGCTTCGTCCGCGGGCATCTTCGCCTTGCGCGTCACGGCGTGGAAAAATTCGCTCAGCGCCTGGAGGGTCAGAAGGCAATCCGTTTCGGCCAAGGCGTCCATGAGCAACCGCGCCTGATCGTGCCGCGGCCCGGCGTCCTTGTCGACGCTGTAGATGAGGATGTTGGTGTCGACGCTGAAGCGTTGTCGGGTCATCGGCCGCGTTCGTGCAGATCGTCGCGGTCGATGCGGGCGGCGCCGAGTGCATAGCCGCGGCTCATGCGTTCCCGCAACCGGTCCCGCGCGGCGCGCTGAACATCGGATAGGCGAGGCTCGGCCTCCGTGATCGGCAGCAGCCGGGCAATCGGCTTGCCGCGTCGGGTGATGACGATCTCGGCTCCCTGCTCGACCCTCTCAAGGTAGTGGGACAGACGCTGGTTCGCCTCGCGGATTGAAATAATCTCTTGCACAACGTTACCTTTGTGGGACGTTCTACATATGTCGACTATAGGCCGAGACTGTAGACCGCTAAACGATCGTTGACAACATCTGGCGGAGGTGTCCGAGGTGGAGGCCGACTTCGCTTGCGGGACGAGCGCAACCGGGCTAACCCTCCGTTGAACCGGCCTGACGTCGCTCGCGGCCGACGACGAGTATCGGGTGAGTCTGAAGCGGTGACGCCTTCAGGTCCGAACGCCTTCCCCAAGCATCCGCGCATACTCCAGCGCCAGCACGCGCGGGGGTTCCCAATTGCAGCGATAACGCAGATCATTGCGCCATGGACGTGTTTCCCTTTCCAGTCGCCCGCGTGGGCATTATCGGCGGCGGTCAGCTCGGGCGCATGATGGTCAAGGCCGCGAAGCGGCTCGGCTGTACCTGTGTCGTGCTCGACCCCACCCCCGGATCGCCCGCCGGCCAGGTCGCCGGTCACCAGATTGTCGGCGACTATCACGACCCCGCGAAGCTGCGCGAGCTCGTGGAGTCCTGCGACGTCACCACGTTCGATATCGAGGATATCGACACCGAGACCTTGCTCGAGCTTGAGCGCGAGGGTTGCCTAATCCATCCGGCTCCCGGGGTGCTCGCCGTGGTGCAGGACAAGCTCACCCAGAAACAGGCACTGGCCGACGCGGGCATTCCGACGGCGGAGTTCGTCGACTGCGCGGAGCCGAATGCGAAGGCCTTTGCGGCGTTCGGGTATCCCCTGGTCCAGAAGGCCCGCCGTGGGGGCTACGACGGGCGCGGCGTGGTGGTGATGCGAAGCGCCGAGGATTTCGCGGACCACCTGCCGGTGCCGTCGTTGATCGAGCGCTTTATTCCGGCGCAGAAGGAGCTCGCGGTGCTGGTCGCGCGTGGCCGCGACGGGCAGTGCCGCTGCTATCCGCCGGTCGAGATGTGCTTTCGTGCCGGGGAGAACGTGCTCGACATCCTGCTGGCGCCGGCCAGCATAGATCGGAGTATCGCGGACGCCGCCTCCGCGCTCGCCGTGCGTACCGTGGAGTCGCTTGGCGGCGTTGGAATCTTCGGCATCGAGATGTTCCTGAGCAGCGATGGCGGGCTCCTGGTCAACGAGGTCGCCCCCCGAACTCACAACTCGGGCCACCACACCATCGAGGCCTGCGTGACGGATCAGTTCGAGCAGCACCTGCGGGCGGTCATCGGTCTGCCGCTGGGGTCCACCGAGCAGCTCTCGCCGGCCGCAATGATCAATCTGCTGGGCGAGCCCGGTCATCGCGGGCGCCCGGTCATCAAGGGCATGGCGGCGGCGCTGGCGATCCCGGGCGTGTGTCTGCACATCTACGGGAAGGCGTCGACCAGCCCGTTCCGCAAAATGGGCCACGTAACGGTGCTCGACCACGACGTTGAGGCGGCGCGGCGCAAGGCCGAGCAGGTGCGAGCGATGATCTCGATCACCGGGGAGGATCATCCTTGAACGAAAATCAGGCCCGGCCCCGGGTCGGCATCATCATGGGCAGCGATTCCGATTTGCCCGTGATGCGCGAGGCGGCGGATGCCTTGGACGCGCTCGGCGTCGCCTACGAGATGACGATCGTCTCGGCCCACCGCACGCCGCGGCGGCTCTACGAGTACGCCGAACAAGCCGCCGCGCGCGGTCTACAGGTCATCATCGCCGGGGCCGGCGGCGCGGC
>JBGSTR010000386.1:0-3407 GCA_041736365.1 Chromatiaceae bacterium
GCTTCCGATTCGGTGATGATGAACCGTCTCAAGGCAGCACCTGCTGGGTGAGTTCAGGAATGCGCCTATTTTAACCACATCCTACTGTTATGTAACGGAATTTCGCCATCCTTCGTTCGTTCCGATCACGGAACCAGGAAAGTGAGAATAGTGAGAATCAAAGTGAGAATAAAGCGAGAGAAGTATCTTTAGCGGGGAACCAGGGCGGTTGCGGCAGCGATCTTAGTCGATAATCGTCAGCGGCCGCGGTGCGGGGGTCGACGTGACGCGCCGCAAGCATCGGAGACGTTCGCCGCCGTGCCCACCAGCGTGTGCACCAGCCCGGAATCGGCGTCGGCGCCGCTGTGGGCCTTCATGCCGAAGTACCACCGGTTGCCCTTGCAGTTTTGGTGCATCTCGGGAACGCGCCCCCTTCGCCTGGTTCTTGGTCGAGGGCGGGGCCGCCAGAATGGCGGGAGCGGGCGGCCGCTTTGGCTTCCGGTAGAGCCAACACGGGCGCGGGCGCCGTGGCGCCGGTCTCGGATTCCGGATTCTCAAACAGTACCGCGGGATTGTCGCGCACCGTTCTAACCCAGCGCGCACCAAGTATGCTAATTAATTTGATGTTTGCCTCGAATCAAGTGGCGCTCCGCTCGACGCATTGGAATCGCCCTCTCAGATATTGGAATGGTTTGCATTCCGGAGTCGCGCGATTTGCAAGGCTACGCGGGTTTTAGCATTGCAAAGCGTGGGACACCGTTCTCGCGTCGACGCCTGAAGCTTTGACATTTACCGGCTCGCCGACGCGCTCGGCGAGTATCGCGGTTGCCGTCTTTGGGTCCGCGGTCGACAAGGTGGTTACCAACCAGCCTGCGGCGTTGTTCGAGTCGCGCAAACGCCAAAGCCACCGAATCCTCGACGTGTGAGCGTCGGCCAGGTAAGCGGCGCGGGCCTTCGTGTCGGTGCGTGCCCGGTCGAGAATTTGCGCCCGAATCTCCGGATCGCTCTCGTCTACGCGGTCGAGCCAATCGCCGATCGCCGCTTTGTCGGATGGCGACAAGGATTCTACCGTTGGGGCGACAGGCGCGCCGGCCTTGCTCTCGCGGACACTCCCGATGCAGCGGGCGATCTGTGCGCGCTCTCGATCGGTCGGCGGCGGCGGCGGATTGATGGTCTCGCTCGGCCCGCCGTTCGGGGTGCGAGTTTTCTCGAATGCGCCGGGCGAGGCACCGTCAAAACCCTCAAAACTGCTGTTTGCCGGGGTTTTGGGGGTTTCGGTGGTTGGCGCGCTAGGCGTTTCCAGAAAAACGGAGCTTTCCTCGAGCGCGCGCAGCATGTCTAGGTAGCTCATTGCCGCACCTCGCGCAATGCGGGGTTGACGCGATAAAGGACGGTCGGGCGTCCGGCTCCGTCGGTCATCTCGCCGCGAATCCGTCCGTAATCTTCGAGCATTCTCACTGCGGCCGAAGTGCCCTCGCGATCGAGTCCGCGCCAACCTTTTTGGTAGATGTCCCTCGCAGTAAAAGGATCGGGCAGCGAGAGCAATCGCCGGTCAAGCTCCGAGGCCGCGAACAGGTCGGGCGCCAGCGCCGGGGCGAAGATCCGCCGCGCGTGCGTTTCCAGGTATTCGCACCACGCCAGCGCTTGCAGGAGCGAAGGCTTGCCGACCGGGCCGCCGTTCGGGTTGTCTGCCAGGTGGAACAGCAGCGCAAGCGATGGGGCTAGGCTGCGGTATTTTGCCAAGTGCGCTTCCAATACCGGCGGCAGATCATCGTTTCGCAGCCTCCGCTCAAGCTCGGTGCGCCACTCGTCGAACAGGTCTTGCGCCGCATCGTCGAAGCGCAGCCATGGCAAAGGGTCGCCGTTTTCTTGGAAAGCGCCCAGGTCGGAACCACCAAAACCGTCAAAACGCTCGAATACTGCGTGAGCGGCGCGCCGGGCGTTCCTATCGGGCTGGCGATCGACGTTGCGCCAAGTCGCAGGGGGGTCGGGCCATACCGTAAGCTGGAAGCGCTGCAAAAGGCCGTCGTCGCCGCTCCCGCCCTTGATGGCGTCCCGTAGATAGTCGCCCAGGGGACCAGGCTGAATGCCGCCGAGAATCGACACGCACGCGGCCTCAATTTCCACGGTGCCGCGTCCGATCCGATCAAAGGTGTAGCTCCCGGTGCCGTTCCAGGACTCCAGGAAAAATGACCTCGAACCCTCCCGCCCCTCCTTCTCCAGAGACTTCAAAAAACCGATCAACTCGTCTCGAAAAACGAGAATGCCGCGCGAGTTGTCGCGCAGCAGCTCGCCGAGTTTTTCAACGGTAGCGTCCGAAGTCCTGTAGCGGCGCCTGGTCGGCGGCGCGATCTCGTCCGCCACTTCCAAGGCGTTGGCGTGGGCGAGCGTCGCGTCTCCAGACTTGACCGCCTTCAGTACCAGGTCCTTCGCCTGCTTCGCCTGCGCTTCGGCAACCATAAGCCCGGCCCGGTGGTCGCGCTCAGCAGCCTCGTGCTCGGCGCGGGCCCGCGCCTCAAGCGCATCGATCGGCTGCATTGTCTCGCCCAGCGCGGGTGTCTTCAGCATCGACGGCGGGCCGATGATGCCGCCCCAGAGGTTCGGTACCACCGTCCAATCATCGTGGCGTTTCGGGCGGATCCCGACCTGCCGCCCCGCGACGGCGCCCATACCGACCACGGCGCCGACTGCCACGAAGTCCATCGGGCACTGCATCCGCTCGGCTATGTCCACGATCCACCGTCGAAGTGCCGCAGGAAGCAGCTCGGGCGCGAAGGCGTCGACCGGCGGCATTCCAACGGGCAGCGATTCGGGGTCGCGCCATTCGGAGCCCGTAGAATCGGCATAGAAGGCGGCGGCGAGCGGGTCCGGGTCGGCGGGAGGCAGCGCGGACAGCACACGGTTTGATGCGGTCGTGCTCATGCGGCTACCCGCCCGCCCGCGGTGCGGCGCAGCCGATACCAATCGTTCCAGTCGGACGGATGCCCCGAAAGGTCCATGCCGCTGAAGTCCGGAACCAGCAGCTTCGCGCCGACCTCGATCGCGGCGGCTCGGGCCTTGGCGAGTCCAGGATTGCCGTCTGTCCATTGGTCGTTGTCGGCGCAAACGATGATCTCGGCGCCGGGGTGCGTCGCGCGGATGGACCGACCCACGGGCTCGAGGTTGCCGGCGTTGAAGGCGACAACGACCGCGGCGCCGGTCTCCTCGTGCAGGGTGGCGCCGGTGGCGAAGCCCTCGCAGAGCAGGATCTCGGGGCGCGTGAGTGCGTCGGCGATGCGGTAATACCCGCCCGCGATGCGCCCGCCGAGGAGGAAACGCTTCGAGCCGTCGGGAAAGATGGACTGAAGGCTCGTGATACGCGCGCCGACGAGAACAGGCACCAGCAGCGCGCGCCCCCGCCGGCGAGTGCCGTGGGCCTCGATGCCCTT
>JBGSTR010000444.1:0-1900 GCA_041736365.1 Chromatiaceae bacterium
GTGGCCGCCAGGCGCCGCCAACAAGCCGGACCGGACCGCCTCGCGGGCGATCGTCGCGCGACGCTCAAGATTCCGGTTCCGAACGTCTGGCCTGCGCGAAGAACGTGAACCCCGGGGTGCGGTAATCCTTGGGCAGGTAGGCGTCGGGCAGGGTGCTGCGGTTGCCGTCGCGCACCGCCGAATAGTGGGGCGACATGATCTCCACGCCTGCCGCGTTGAACGCGTCCTGGATTTCGGCGTGCAGCCGCGAATAGAGGACGGCCATCGCATTGGCCTCGCGGGTGTAGGCGTTCAGCTCGTAGCGGACGTAGAAGTCGTCGAGGCTGGTCTGCAGCACGAACGGCACCGGCGTCTCCAGGATGCCCTCGACGCGACCTGCCGCCGATACCAGCAGGTCACGCACGGTCTTCCAGGGAACGTCGTAGCCAATGGTCACCGAGGTGTGCAGCACCAGGCCGAGCTCCGCGGCGCTCGAGCTGAAGTTGACGATGTGGTTGGCCAGCACCAGCGCGTTCGGGATGGTGATGTCGACGTTCTTGATCGTGCGCAGGCGCACCACGAAAAGGTCCTTGCCGGTCACGTCGCCAACGGCATCTGCAATCCTGACCCGATCCCCGACCTTGAACGGCCGCATATACGTGATGACGATGCCGGCGATGACATTGGCGATGGCCGATGCGGCGCCGAGCGAGATCAGCAGGCCGACGAACACCGACACGCCGCGAAAACCCTCGGATCCCGAGCCGGGCGGGTACGGGAAGATCATTACCGCGGCGACGGAGATCACGAGGAACCGGGTCAGCGAATAGGTCGGGATCGCCCACTCGGCGTAAAAACCCGGAAGGGTCATCCGGCCCTCGCGCAACCGCAGGAAGATCGCGAAAAGCACCTTGAGAAGCAGCCGGGTCAGCACGATGACCACGGCGATGTTGATGATGTTGGGCAGATAGGCCCAGAGGCTGCCGCCGACACCCAGGATCGCGTTCTCGGTGGCTTCGACCATGGCCGTGGCCACGCCGCGCGTCCACGGAAACAGCGAGAGGGTGAATTCCAGGTAGAAGTAGGTCAGCCCGAGCCCGAGAAGCCAGCTGAGCGTCGCGGCGAGCCCGCGGGCGATGCCACTGACAGTCGCGGGCGAGGCCAGCTCCAGGGTGGCGAGCGAGCTTTCCCAGTGCCAGCGGCTTGCGGCACGGGTGATGCGCACCCGGATCACCCGATGCAGCCGCAGCAGTGCGTTCAGCAGCACGATGAACAGGACGGTCGCGCCGGCGGCATAGGCGGCGCTGCGCAACAGCCGGGAGTAACTGCGATCCCGGAACTCGATCTCCAGTGCGGTGCGGATCAGCAGGATCTGGTCCGCAGCGAGCTGCCTGCGGGTGCGGCCCGTCCCGGCCGCATCCTCCGGGGTGATCGTCCGGATCAGGAGGTCGCCGCCGTACAGCTCGGTCCGTTCGCCCCGCTCGATGGAACGCAGGGTCTCGAGCACCTCGGGGCCGGTTCCCGCCAGCGCCAGCAGGCGCTGTTCGATCGCCCTGGCCCGCTGTTCAAGGTCGAGTTCGCCGACCGGGCGGGTGACCTCGAACATCACGCGGTCACGGAAGCGGACGGTCGCGGGTTCGATGGGTGCCACGGCTTCCGTGACCGCGGGGCTGTCGGCGCCACTGGAAGTCGGGGATGATTGCGCCATTGCGACCGGACTGGTCGCGATGACCAGCCACAGTACCCACCTTCCGGTCAGAGGATTGCGCAAGTCGTGTCTCCGTCGTTCCAACGCTCTCTGTGGATCATGATCGCAGGCCTGTCGCTCGCGTCATGCGGCCCGGGCGTGCCCGCAGAAGTGGCCCTGGCGCCCGAGGCCGTCGAGGTGATCGTCGAGCCCCGCGAGCTCGAGCTCGCGGCG
>JBGSTR010000500.1:0-1962 GCA_041736365.1 Chromatiaceae bacterium
ATCGCGCTCGCTGTTGAGCAGGCGCCGCGCATTCACGCAGGCGGTGGCGGCGGCACAGGCATTGTCGATGCCGCAGGTCTGCCGCACCAGACGCTCGCAGGGCTTGCCCGTCAGCGTATCCACCTCCGGCGTGCCGCGATCCCAGGTGTTGAGCATCTGCTCCGTGGGCACCGCCGTGCCGTCGCGAATGATCACCACCGAGCCGTCTTCGAGTCGGTGGGTACCATCCCACATGGGCATGGATCGGTCGCCCTCGACACGTGTGGCTCTGCGGGTCTGCGGATCCACTTGTATCTCACCGCCGCCGGGAAGCTCTCCGCTCCAGGGCTGGGCGGCATCGGCCTCCGGACAGACCGGCAGGGACAAGATCAGGGTGAAACCCAGGGCTACCACCGAAAGCGGTTGGAACGGGGCTCGGTCCATCGCGGGGCCTCCAACGACAACGTTGCTTAGGCCGCTAAGGATAACAATCCGCAAGCCCATCCACCTACTGCCAAGCAGCCGCGGCGGTCAGCGTACGACTTGACTCCGTTGGCCAAGCGCTCATCGCCCGCGTTAAACCGCCTAGCTCGAAGGTCCCTCCCCGATCCGATTCTCCAGCACCGAGGACAGCAGCAGACTCGCCAGCACGAAGGCGAGAAACAGGAAGAAGCCGGGCTCCAGCGAGGTGCCGTTGGTGGTCAACACCTCCACCGCCCCCGCGGCCTTGCGCAGCCCGCCGAGCTGACTGGCCATCAGGCCGCTAAAGCCGATGTAGGCCATGAAGATGGCGATCACCAGCACGTCGGCCATCGACCATTTCCCGGACTTCAAGGCGAAGAAATGGACCAATGGCGAATGTCGCAGCCCGCGAAAGTCGTAGTAATAGAGGTAGGTCGCAATCACCTTCAGCGCCGGGAAGACGACGCTGAACAGGGTGATCAGCACGGCTACCAGCAACATGTCCGCCGCGCCCGTATCGGCGAGGATCCGCACCACGTCGAACACGCTCTTGGTCTGGAAGTACAGCACCTGGTCGGTGAAGGTGACCGGCTCGCCGAGCAGTTGAAAGCTGAGCTCGGTAATCCGCGCCTCGATCTCGATCATGGGCGTCAGGATGCCGCCCGCGAGCAAGATCAGGGTCGCGCCGGTGAGCAGCAGCAACCGGGTCTGGTCGAAGTCGCGTGTCCCGGTCAGACAGATGAAAAACAGCAGGCCCACCAACGACACGACGCCCGCGAACTGGTAACGGATCGGCCCCCGGGCCGCGACGATCTCGGCACGCAGCTGCGCCGAGCAGGCCGCCGCGTCGGCGCAGTCGTGTGACGCGAGCAGCGCTTCGAGCCGGGTACGGTCGGTCTTGGCGAAGGTGGAATCGGATGCCTGCTGCAGGAATCCCAGCAACTGCGCCTTCAGCTCCCGCTTCGCCTCCGGTTTACTCAGCTCCTCCAGCACCAGCTCGGCGTATTGGGGGACCTTGCGGCGCAGCTCGTCGAAGTCCACCAGCATGTCCTGGAGTCCCTGCTGCAACGCCCCCTTGACCTGATCCATCCAGGAGCCGCCGCTGGGCTGGTTGCGCCTGCGTAGATACTGCTCGACCTCGTTGATCAGGGTGTCGAGCACATGCTCCACGGCCTGCTTGATCTGCGGCCGATTCTGATCGGTAAGCTCAAACTCGTTGATCCGTCGCTCGAGGATCGCCGAGACGCGCCCGACCCACTGGTCGGCGTCCAGGAGACCGTAGCGAACATTGTTGATCTCCCCGAGGTCGCTCTTCAACGCCTTGACCCGGTTGAGGTCCGCGATCAGGTGCGCCACCAGCAATACGGCACCGGCGAAGATCGCAACGGCGAGGATTCTCCGCAGGATCAAGGCTCCAGACATGGATTTGTCCCTAAAAACTCAAAAAAAATCGAACGACCGACGCGGGTCAGTGCACGACCGCGAGGCGCGGGCGCTGCCGCTCGTTCGCGCGTGGCGGCG
>JBGSTR010000502.1:0-2201 GCA_041736365.1 Chromatiaceae bacterium
GCAACGGCCAGGCCAGCTCGACGCGGGTACGCAGGTCGGTGGCCTCGACGAATCGGAGCGCCGAAGCGCGCACCAGCGCATCCGGGTCGGCAAGCAAGCGCTGGACGGTCATCAGCGCCTGTTGGCTCGGGTTCTCGGCCAGCCTCTGTACGGCGGTCGCCCGTGCGATGGCCGGTTGTGCCGTATCGGCGGCCAGCGCCAACAGACGATTCTCGGCATCGGGCGCGCCTACCTCGGCCGCGTGCAATGCCTCGCCGAAGTGCGGTCCGCGATGCGTCGGATCCGGGAACCATTCGGCGACGGCTGCCGCCGCCCAAGCCGCGTCGTGATCCTGGTGGCAGCCGCTGCAGGCGTTCGGTGTCCCTAGCTGCACCGATAGATCCGGACGCGGGACGCGCATACTGTGATCCGCACGCTCGTCCACCACCATGTAATAAAGCTGCGGCATGTGACAGGACACGCAGGCCGCGCTCGGAGACCCCTGCGGATGGTGGTGATGCGCCGGGACGTCATAACGATCGGCGACATGACAGCGGGCACACACGGCGTTTCCCGGCGCGAGCAGCTTCAGGCTGTGGGGGTCGTGACAGTCGGCGCAGACGACGCCGGCCCGGTACATCTTGCTCTGGATAAAGGAGCCGTAGACGTACACCTCGTCCTTGATCTGACCGTCCGCGAAATAGAGCTGGGGATCGAGCAGCGCGAGCCGAAATCCCTGGTGCAACGGCTCGCCGGGCACGATGTCGCCCCAGATCCGGCCGCGCCGTGAATGACAAGCGGCGCAGGTCTCGGTTTGGGTATGCGAGGTGCGCGGCACGCTGCGCGCGGGTAGCCCGCTCTCGGGATCGATCTGCCATTGGCCGCCGTCGCGGTCGGCGAGATCGACCACCAGCCCGCGGGTGGGGTCCACGGACGGCTCGGAGCCCTTCGCCTTTGCCTCGGCTTCGGCCCGTGCCCGGGCGACATGCTCGGAGCCCGGGCCGTGGCAGGCCTCGCAGGCCACGTTGATCTCCGCGAAGCGGGTGTCGTAGACGCGCCGCTCCGCATCGTAGTTTTTCTTCAGGTCGACCGAGTGGCAATCGGCGCACTGGTAGTTCCAGGTCTGATCCGGGGCGGTCCAGTGCAGCGAATCGGTGTGGTCCATCGACTCGTTGGGATAGAGGTGGAACCAGCGCTGGCCGCCCTGCTCCTTCGAGCGGCTGTCCCAGGCCAGTCCCAGGCTCTGCAACCGGCCGCCGGGAAACTCGATCAGGTATTGCTGCAGCGGGTACCAGCCGAAGGTGTAGCGGATCGGATAGTCCTGCAACGTCCCGTCGGGGCCGTCGGTGTGCACGTAATAGCGACCGTCGCGCATGAAGAAGCGCGAGGTCACGCCGTGGGCGGTGATCTCGGCGTCTTTGAAATCGCCCAGCACGGTCTCCGCGGTCGGCTCGGTCATCGCATGATCGTGGTCCGACCCCTTCCAGAGCCCCAGCTCGTTGGCGTGGCACTCTCCGCAGGCGGCGGCGCCGACATAGTCCGGGCCGGCCGCGAACGCGTAGATCGGCAACGCCAGCAGGGCGCAGAGTGCGGTTCGGATGAACATGACAAACCTCTTGGGGTGGGGCGCCAAAATCCGCCCGGCAAAATTCGGCTCAGCATAGCGGCGGTCGGCGCGTCGGGCCAGCCGCCCGCGGCGACAGGTGAGCTCAGACATCGGTGTTGAGCAGGGTGTCCGCCCAGTGCGCGAGGTCGCCGAGGATGCGCATCTTGGCCGGATCCCCGGCGCAGTCGCTCGACAGCTCCGTCAGTCGTTGCCGATAGGCCTCGATCGCGATGCTGGCGCAACCGGAGGGGTCGGTGAGACGCGCGCGGCGCGCCGCGTTCCACGCCGCGCGCTCCGCCACGCTCAGCGTCTCCGGCCAGTTGCGCGCCCGATAGCGGAACAGCATCTCGGGCAGACGGGCGTCCTGGAAGCGGCACACCTCGCGGGCGAGCTCGTCCGGCGACAGGGCACGCATTCGCTCCAGGGTCCGTCGATCGGCATCGGAGAAGAATCCACCACTGTATATGGCGAGGTCGGGATCGGTCTCGGCGGGACGCCGGGGGGCCTGGTGCACCGCCTGGACCCGCTCGCGGATCTCGTCGGCTACGATCAGCGTCCGCGCCGCCCGCTCGGCGACGGCCGCCGGGTCGATGCACCAGCGCGCGGCGGACTCCGG
>JBGSTR010000505.1:0-2003 GCA_041736365.1 Chromatiaceae bacterium
GGACCGGGCCGCCCGCGGCGGCGCTCACGGCTGGTCGCGGGCCTGTAAATACGCCAGGTCGGAGATCTGGCTCCACTCCCGAGACTGGGTGAGGAACTTCTTATAGGAGGCGTAGATCTTGGACGACATCTCGTCTTTGTGCGCGATCTCGGCCACCACCTCATCGGATAGGGTGCGCAGTTTCGCGATCACGTCGGCAGGGAAACGCCGCAGCTCGACGTTGTGCTTGGTCAGCAGGGTCTGCAATGCCGCCGGGTCGCGGGCGGTGTATTCCGCCAGCATGTCCTGATTCACCACCCTGCACGCGCCCATGACGATGGACTGGAGGTCCGGAGTCAGCGCCGTGTAGGCATCGCGGTTGATGATTGCCTCCAGAACCGGGCCCGGCTCATGCCATCCGGGGTAGTAATAGTATTTGGCGGCCTTGTAGAAGCCGAAGGCCAGGTCGTTGTAGGGGCCGACCCATTCCGTGGCGTCGATGGCGCCCGACTGCAGGGACGTGAACAGCTCGCCCCCGGGCAGGTTCACCGGCGTTCCGCCGGCGCGCGCCAGCACCTCGCCGCCCAGCCCGGGGATGCGCATCTTCAGACCCTTGAGGTCGTCGACCGAATTGATCTCCTTGTTGAACCAGCCACCCATCTGCACCCCGGTGTTGCCCGCCGGGGCCGGCACCAGGCCGAAGGCGGCATAGAGCTCGGTCCACAGCTCCAGCCCGCCGCCGTAAAAAAGCCAGCCGTTCATTTCCTGTGCGGTCATACCGAAGGGCACGGTGGTGAAGAACTGGGCGGCCTCGCTTTTGCCCTTCCAGTAGTAGGCCGCGCCGTGGCCCATCTCGGCGGTCCCGCGCGAAACCGCATCAAAGATCTCAAAGGCCGGGACCAGCTCACCGGCCCCGTACACCTTGACCTCGATTCGACCACCGCTCATCTGGCCGATCAGTGCGGCCAGGCTATTCGCCCCGGTGCCCGTTCCGGGAAAGTTTTTTGGCCAGGTCGTGACCATCTTCCAGCGGTGATCGGCCTTGGCGTGGGCCCCGCCGACCGTGCCGGCGGTGGCGCCCAGCGCCAATGAGCCTGCGCCTACCCCCTTAATGAATTCACGGCGGTGCATGGTCGGAGGTCCTCTGCGAGTTGTCGGACTGGCGAAGCATCGAATTGTCCCTTACCCGCGGCCCGCGCGCTAGGAACGGGGACGGGGCCGAGCTCCAACGGCCGCAATCGTCGCGCGAAACTTCCGGTGCCGCAGCAGTCGCCGCAAGCTCGCATAGAGAAGCCAGGCGTTGACCGCGATACCGGCTGCGGCCACCGCCAAGAACAGCAGGTCGCGCACCGCCCCGCCCAGCTCGGAGTGGGCAGGCGTGAGGAATTCGAGCGCCAGCAGCGACCAGGGGAGCGCCGCATGCGCCAGGAAGAAGGCCTCGTCCGAGAGCCCGGCCGGCACCACGTTGAGCACCCGCTCGCCGATCAGTCCTGCCAGGAAGTACCACAACACAAGCAGCAGGGTGATGCCGACGAAGCGCCGGGCGTTCATGGCGTTCGGAGCGAGGCCGACAGCCCGTTGGCGACACCGGGCCGTTCGGCCGGCCCGTGCCCGCCGGTCGAGCGAGTGAATGCCTTCACCGCTGCCGCTTCATCTGCTCTTTGAGCAGCTCGCCGAAGCTGCCCAAGGAGCCCTCCGACTTCTCCGCGGGCGGTGCACCGGGTGCATACGCCGCGACTTCCGCGATGGCCGCCGGGTGTTTGGACTCGTCCAGGGACAGGCTGATTCGCCGCCGTTCCAGATCGACCCCGAGCACCACCGCCTCCACCCGATCGCCGACATTCACCACCTCGCTCGGGTGGTTGATCCGCCGATCCGCGCCGAGCTCGCTCACATGAATCAAGCCGTCAACCCCGGGTGCCAGCTCGACGAAGGCACCGAACGGCTGGACCCGGCTCACGGTGCCGGCGACTCGGGTGCCCACCGCGAAGCTCGCGCTCGCGTCCTGCCAGGGGTCGCGCGCC
>JBGSTR010000507.1:0-2155 GCA_041736365.1 Chromatiaceae bacterium
CAGCAGCATCGGCGTATCTGCGATGCGTTGCGCGAGGAGATCGAGGCACAGGGGCTGGTGGGTCTGCCGAACGCGGCGCTCGAGATCAGCGAACGACTGGCCTGTCCGCGGCCCGGTCTGTCGGGCGCCGACTATCTGGTAAGAGACCATGAAACCGGCGCCCTGTACCTCCCCGCGGCGAGCCGCAGCGGGGAGTCGCCGGCCAAGATTCGTGCGCGTTGTCTCGCCAAGGGCTGGGGCGGGAGCCATCTATTGGCCTTCGCCGGTGGCGAGCGGGCGCGGCGAATGCCCCGCCGGGTGTGCAACGGAGCATCGCTGGTGCAGGGCTGGAACCTCTATCTGTGCGGACGCCTAAGCGATTCCTCCACGGGTCCCGAGCGACACCAGTCGCTCATGCGGCGGCGGGATCGGATTGTACTCGCCCAGATTGATCTGGACCTGCACACGGGCGCACTCGCTAGCGAAGGGGCGCTCGATCAGCTCAGAGCGCTCGGGCTTGAGGAGCCGGCGGCGACCACGGAGCTGGCGCATACGGCTTCCCATCCCGGGGACGCACTCGCGGGTGTGCTCGGCTGGTTGATGCTCGAGGAGGTTCGCGATCGGCAACAGGAGACCGGTTGGGAGGAGCTCTCGGAACGCGCATTTCACGACCGGCTGGTCGCCCACGGCAGCGTCCCGCTGACGCTGGTGCTCCAGCATGGCCTGGGATATCCGACGCGACACGGCACCTGCGGTGCCCTGTTCGGAACCGGGGAAGGATCCAATGGCGCCGGGGCGCCGGCCCCGTAAGGGTGCCGACAGCATTGGGCCGCGGCGCGGCCTCGTCTTACAACCAGTAGACGCTGCGAGTCATCACCACGGAGGTGGCGCGCATCGCGAGCCGGATCGGCGCCGGGAGCTCGGCCCCGCCGGCGGCCTTGGCGACCTGGGCGTGATGGACCTCGTCCGCCTTCATCTGCTCCAGCACGCATCGCGTCTTTTCGTCCTGCGCCGGAATCTGCTCCAGGTGCCCCTCCAGGTGGCTCTCGACCTGGCGTTCGGTCTCGACCACGAATCCCAGACTCCAACGGTCTCCGACTAGGCCAGCCGCCGCCCCCATCGCAAACGAGCCGGCATAAAAGATCGGGTTCAACAGGCTCTTGCGATCGCCCAGCTCACGCAGCCGATCCTCGCACCAGGCCAGGTGATCATTCTCCTCCCGGGCGGAGCGCTCCATGCGCTTGCGCGTCTCCGGCAATCGTGCCCCCAGCGCCTGACCCTGATAGAGGGCTTGAGCGCAAACCTCGCCGGTATGGTTGATCCGCATCAGCCGGGCGACGTGTTTGCGCTGCTGATCGGTGAGATCCGCTTCCGGCAGGGCTGCGGCCGGGTTTTGCCGCTCGGTGGTCTTGGGACGCCCGAACAGCGTGCGCAGCGCGCTGTCGACATTCATCAGCAACCGGTCGGCGCCGGTATAGTCGCGGGTGGTCATGGGTCGGCGGTCTTCTGTGGCATTCGGTAAGGATCTCGGATCCGGAATTCTGCGCGTCGGGCGAGTCGGATTCAACGCCAAGCTCCCTCACAGTTGCCGTGCGATCAGCTCAACCGGGTGACGAAGCTCGACCTCGAGTCCTGCCTCGCGAATGCCCGCCGCAAGATGCAGGGCGCAGCCGGGGTTGGTGGTCACCACCGTCGCCGGTGCAAGATCCGCGATCGCTTGCAGCTTGTCGGCCAGCAAGACCTCGGAAAGCTCCGGCTGCTGCAACAGGTAAGTGCCAGCGGCGCCGCAGCACCAGGCGTTGCCGGGCAACGAATCGACCGCGAGCCCCGGGATGCGGGCCAACAGCCGATAGACTGCGCCGTTGCCGCCGAGCAGGTTGCGATGGGAGCAGGGCTCGTGCACCAGCACCCTGCCAGTCAACGGACGCAGCGCGAGCGAGTCCATCGCGGGGGTCTGCTCCAAGAATTCGCACAGCTCGAGCACCTCGACTCCGGCCGGCCGCCCCTCCCGGAGCTCGGCGACACAGGCACTGGCCAGGCCGACCAGCGGGATGTTCGAGTCGGGCCGGTAGCAGGCCGCCCGGCGCACATCGGCGTCCGCGGCGAACCCGTTGTGTCGGTGGATCGCGCCGCAGCATTGTGTACCGCCGGCTACGCGCGCCCGCAGTCCGAGGGC
>JBGSTR010000512.1:0-6109 GCA_041736365.1 Chromatiaceae bacterium
CCGATCTCGGGCCGGCGTATCCGCCGGTTGCACCGCGACCAGCACCGCCAGCCCGCGACCAATCGCACCGATGGTCTCGCCGCCCACGTCCACCCGCGCGTCGGTCACCCGTTGCAGCAGCCCGATCACCCGAGCTCATCGGCAAAGCGGTCGGTCGCCGCGACCAGCGCCGCTCGAATACCGGGCTCGAAGGCCGCGTGGCCGGCATCCGGGATCACCTGAAGGTCGGCTCCGGGCCACGCCCGGTGCAGATCCCACGCCGAGCGCATGGGACAGATCAGGTCGTAACGCCCCTGGATGATGACCCCGGGCACGTTTGCGATCCGTCCCGCATTGCGCAGCAGTTGATCCGGCTCGAAGAAGGCATTGTTGACGAAATAGTGGCACTCGATGCGCGCCAGGCTCATCGCCACGTGCGGGTGCCCGAAATGGGCCTGGAGATCCTCGTTCGGGAACAGCGTCGCCGTGCGGCCCTCCCAAATCGACCAGGCCTTCGCCGCAGCCATCCGTGCGAGCTCGTTGGACCCGGTCAGGCGCGCGTGATAGGCATGCAGTAGGTCGTGCCGTTCGGCATCCGGGATGGGTGCAAGGAAGTCCTGCCAGTAGTCGGGAAACACCCAGCTCGCGCCGTCCTGGTAGAACCAGCGGATCTCCTGCGGCCGGCACAGGAAGATGCCGCGCACCACCAATCGGGAAACCCGTCGCGGATGGGTCTGAGCGTAGGCAAGTGCGAGGGTCGAGCCCCAGGATCCGCCGAATACCAGCCAGCGCTCGATGCCCAAGTATTCTCGGATGCGCTCGATGTCGGCTACGAGATCCCAGGTGGTATTGGCCCTCAGCGACGCGTGGGGCGTCGAGCGGCCGCATCCCCGCTGGTCGAACAATACCGCGCGGTAGCGGTGGGGGTCGAAGAAGCTGCGGTGCGCGGGCTCGCAACCGGCTCCCGGACCGCCGTGCAGAAACAGCGCCGGAATACCGTCGGGGCGACCGCACTCCTCAAGGTACAGTCGGTGCCCGTGGTCTACCGCGAGACGATGGGTCGCGTAGGGTTCCAATTGGGGATGCAGCTCCGGTGCGCTCACGTTCGTCCTCTGGATGCGCTTGATTTTGTTTTCCGGAGGATAGGGGGCGTCGCGCTCCGTCGCAATCGCGCGGCCAGCGGCTCGCGCAGCTTCGCGGCCGGGTTCGGTGGACCTAGAGCGGACGCGAGACCGGAGAATTGCCTAGAGCGGACGTAATCTGTTCGTGTACTATCCGCACTGTCGCCATCCCCGAGCGCCCCGGACGGCTGCACCCACACGGACTTGGAGCGATCGGTAAACCTCAGACCAAGGCGGCGACAGCCCGACCGCCAGGACGGCGGTCGGTTTTTTCCCGGTTCGGCGTCTGCACCAGTCGATCCGCTGGAATGAGCCGCGAGGCCGCAGGGCGTCAGGCGACGCGCCCGGCACGCTTGCGCTCGTGCTCCCGGAGATGGCGCTTGCGGATGCGGATCGCAGCCGGTGTGATCTCCACCAGCTCATCGTCCTCGATGAACTCCAGCGCCTGCTCCAGCGTGAAGCGGATCGGCGGAGTCAACAGGATGTTCTCGTCCGAGCCGGCCGCCCGAATATTGGTTAGCTGCTTGGCCTTGAGCGGATTCACCGTCAGATCGTTGTCGCGCGAATGAATGCCCACGACCTGCCCCTCGTAGACCTCGTCGCCCGGCGCCACCAGCATCCTCCCGCGCTCCTGGAGATTGAACAGGGCGTAGCCAAGGACCTTCCCGGTCGCGTTGGAGATCATCGCGCCGTTTCGGCGTGGCGCGATGCCCCCGGCATTGGCCGGGCCGTAGCGATCGAAGACGTGATACTTAAGGCCGGTGCCGGAGGTCAGGGACATGAATTCGGTCTGGAACCCGATTAGACCCCGCGACGGGATCTCGTAGTCCAGCCGCACGCGACCCCGGCCATCCGGGACTATGTCCTTGAGCTCGCCCTTGCGCTCGCCGAGCGCCTGCATGATCGCGCCCTGGCAGGTCTCGTCCAGGTCCACGGTGAGCTGCTCGTAGGGCTCGCAGATCCGGCCGTCGATCTCGCGGAAGATGACCTCCGGCCGGGAGACGGCAAGCTCGTATCCCTCGCGCCGCATATTCTCCAGCAGGATCGACAGATGCAGCTCGCCGCGCCCGGAGACGCGGAACTTCTCCGGGTCGTTGCCCTCCTCGACACGCAAGGCGACGTTGTGGATCAGCTCGCGCTCCAGTCGATCCTTCAGCTGCCGCGAGGTCAGGTACTTGCCTTGGCGTCCCGCGAAAGTCGAGGTATTGACCTGGAAGGTCATGGACACCGTCGGCTCGTCGACGGTAAGAGGCGGACGCGCCTCGACCCGATCCGGGTGACAAAGCGTATCTGAGACATTCGGCGAGTCGATACCCGTCAAGGCGACGATGTCGCCGGCGGATGCCTCGCTTACCTCGGAGCGCTCCAGCCCCATGTATCCGTACACCAATCCGACCTTGGCGCGGTGGGTACGGCCGTCGCGCTTGACCACCACTACCTGTTGGTTGGGCCGCACGCTGCCGCGTTGAATCCGACCCAGGGCGATGGCACCCACGAAGCTCGAGTAATCGAGGGTCGAGATCTGCATCTGAAACGGGCCGTCGAGATCCACGTCCGGGGCGGGACAGTGGGCGACGATGGACTCGAAGAGCGGCGTCATGTCGCCATCTTGCACGTCGTCGTTCAGGGCGGCGTAGCCGTTGATGGCGGAGGCGTAGACGATGGGGAAATCGAGCTGCTCGTCGGTCGCCCCGAGACGGTCGAAGAGCTCGAATACCTGGTCGATGACCCAGTCGGGCCGCGCGCCCGGCCGATCGATCTTGTTGATCACCACGATCGGTCGCAGACCGTGGTCGAAGGCCTTGCTGGTGACGAAGCGCGTCTGCGGCATGGGGCCCTCCTGCGCGTCCACCAGCAGCAGCACCGAGTCCACCATCGAGAGCACGCGCTCGACCTCCCCGCCGAAATCCGCATGGCCGGGGGTGTCGACGATGTTGATCCGGTAGTCCCGCCAGCGCAGCGCCGTGTTCTTCGACAGGATGGTGATTCCGCGCTCGCGCTCCAGGTCGTTGGAGTCCATCACCCGCTCCACGGGACCGAAGCGGTCGCCGAGCGTTCCCGATTGCTGGAGCAGTTTGTCCACGAGGGTTGTCTTGCCATGGTCGACGTGGGCGATGATGGCGATATTGCGAAGCTTTTCGATCACGGGAAGGGGCTCCGGAGGGAGAGATCATTGAGGCGGGGGTGCCGCGGCGAGGAACCCCGCAACCCGGGGCGCGAAGGCCGACCGCCTAGTATAGCCCAAGCCGCCGGCAAAACGGCGGCAATGGTTACTCGATCCGTTGTCCTGCCGAGCGAAAGGCGGTACCCCCCGGCCACGCGGCGCGCATCGACCCGCTATCGTCGCTTAGCCGTCATCGCTTCGACATTCGATCAGATAGAAACGACAACAATCGATTGCTGCACGAGTTTTCCAAGATGCCCACATCGCCTGTGGATAAGATTGTGCACAACGTCTGATTGAGTGGTCGCAGCGCCCGTCATCAGCGGCCCGTCGTTAGATTGATCCCATTCTGACCAACAAATTCCGGCCCTTTGAATTCATACGGTTAGAGTTTACCGTAGTAGATAAGTGGGGCGCTTGGCAGAGCGCGCCATTCGTCGCGCCGGCCCTTGCTCCGATGTGCATAGTGTGCTTTGACCAACCTCGGGACGGATACGAGCAATTGCGCGGCGCGGCGCATGTGCGTCCCGTGTAGCGGGCTTGCGCTCGACGGGGAAAAAGCCCAGCATATTTGGGGACGACTCGTACGAAACTAGATTACTTTCTCGCCCCGCCGAGCCCACCCACGGACCCTGAGCAGTTACCCGAGCATGACGCCTGCCGATCTAAAACCCGTTCGCGACCATATCGCCTCCCGTATCATCGGCCAGCGCCCGTTCATCGACAGCATGCTCATCTGCCTGCTCAGCGATGGGCATTTGCTGGTCGAGGGCATGCCCGGACTCGCCAAGACCACGGCGGTGAAGGCACTCGCCGAGTCGCTCGAGGGCGACTTCCATCGCGTACAGTTCACGCCGGATCTGCTGCCCTCGGACCTGATCGGCACCGACATCTATCGTCACGAGAAGGGCGAGTTCGAGTTCCGCCCGGGGCCGCTGTTTCACAATGTGCTGCTTGCCGACGAGGTCAACCGGGCACCCGCGAAGGTACAGTCGGCCTTGCTGGAGGCGATGGCCGAGCACCAGATCACGGTCGGCCAACGCACCTATCCCCTGCCGAAGCTGTTCATGGTGCTTGCCACCCAGAACCCGGTGGAGCAGGAGGGCACCTACCACCTGCCCGAGGCCCAGCTCGACCGCTTCCTGATGCAGGCGGTGGTGACCTACCCCAGCCGGGATGAAGAGCTGCAGATCCTCGAGCTCGACAGCCAGCAGCAGAAGCAGGTCTTCACGCCGCCCGCCAAGCGGCTGACCCAGGCGGAGCTGTTCGCGATGCGCCGCGACGTGGCCAACCTCTATCTCGACCCCAAGCTGCACCACTACATCGTCGATCTGGTGCAGGCGACGCGCCAGCCGAAGATCTACGATGCGGATCTCGGCCGCTGGTGCCGTTTCGGCGGCTCGCCCCGCGCCAGTATCGCCCTGGCTCGCTGCGCCCGAGCGCGCGCCTGGCTCGACGGCGACGAGTTCGTAGCGCCGCACCATATTCAGGCGGTAGCGCCGGAGATCCTGCGCCACCGGCTGCTGCTGACCTTCGAGGCAGAGGCGGAGGGCATCACGACCGACTTGTTCGTCAATCGGCTGCTGAACCTCGTCGCCATCCCCTGATCGCAATGTCAGGGACTCTTAGCCCGCGACTCAAGGCGAATCGGGTCCCGGACGGGTGTTGGGCGCGTTCCGAGCGCCCCGCTGCCCAGTCGGTTGGCGGCCGGTTGCGGCCGGCGGGCTCACCGTGAGCCTTCACCCCCGGCTGGACGATCTGCTGGAGCTGCGCCACCAGGCGCAGACCCTCGGCCTGCCCTCGCACCACCTGGTCAATTCCACCTTCGCCGGGCTCTACGCCTCGGTGTTTCGCGGCGCGGGCGTCAATTTCGAGGAGGTCCGCGAGTATCGCGAAGGCGACGATATTCGCTACATGGACTGGAAGGTCACGGCACGCACCAACGAGCCGCACCTCAAGATCTTCCGCGAGGAGCGCGAGCGCTCGGTGGTGCTGTGCGTCGACAAGGGACCGCACATGTCCTTCGGTACCCGCGGCACCTTCAAATCGGTGCAAGCGGCCCGCGTGGCGGCACTCATCGGCTGGGCCGCGAGCCGGCTGAACGACCGCGTCGGCGGTTTGGTGTTCGGCGACCCGGCCGCCGGCCTACAGCATTTTCGGCCATCCCGCGGACGCCGCGCCCTCTGGCAGCTGCTGCGCAACCTGACCACGCCGGGACCGCTTCAGAACAAGTCCGTCGACTGTCTCGGCGGTGCGCTAAAACGCGCCACGTCGGGCCTACCGACCGGCTCGCTGGTGTTCGTCATCGCGGACCTGAATCGCGACGCAATCGGTCTGGAGCGCATCCTCGGCAACCTGAGCCAGCGTAATTCGGTGGCCCTGATCCCGGTGGACGACCCCGCGGACTGGGAGATCCCGGCCATGGGCATCACCACCTTTACCGGCACCGACGGCGCCCTCATCGAGATCGACACCGACGACCCCCAGGCGCAACGCGCCTTTCGCCAGGCGTGGGAAGAGCGCCGCGCTCTACTCCAGGCCATCGCCCATCGGCTGCACCTCATCCTGCTGCCGGTGCGCACGGACGAGGAAATCCACCTGAGTCTGATCCGAAATCTCGAGCAGCGCGCGCGCTCGCGGGCGGTTTGAATCCATGGAATCGGCACTCGATCGGCTGCGCGACATCCACGACATCGCCGGCGCGCCCTGGTGGCCGCTCGCGCCCGGATGGTGGCTGCTGCTGATCGGAATCTTGCTGCTGATCTATGCCCTGTGGCGCTGGCGCTCCACGCTGCGCCTGCGGGTGCCTCTGCCGGGCATCACCCTGGGAAGCTGGCGCTGGGAC
>JBGSTR010000427.1:0-4437 GCA_041736365.1 Chromatiaceae bacterium
GCATCCGGCGAGATATACGAGAACATCGCGCTCTGGGGATCGACTTCGCCGCGCATCACTGCAGTTCTCCGAGGTCAGATGCTGCGATTATCTCCCACCGCAGAACGCCGCGGAATTGGCGTTTTGCATCACCCTGCTAGCTCCCGTGGAAGATTCTCGCCGCCGCATAGCATCCTCAATCCCTGTCGCCCGTTCCAGCCACTGTCCAAAAGCAGTCGCCACGTCGAAGGTGTCGCCTGCAGAATTGTCGCCTCACTGTGATCTAGCAAGGCGGCAAGCGCGACTCCATCGACAACACTTGCGCGCGGGGCAAGAACTACCGTCGCGCCTGTTGTCAGAGGCCCGTGAATCTCCAGCCCGGCGATATCAAACGACAATGTCGTCACCGCAACGAACCGGTCCCCTTGCGTTATTCCCGGCTGGCGATGCATGGCGCTAAGGAAATTCACCACAGCGCGGTGCTCGATCATCACCCCCTTCGGCCGGCCGGTCGACCCAGAGGTGTATATGACATAGGCCAGATCCATCGGCCGGGAGGTGGCAGGCAGGTTGCCCGTACTTGCCAGCGCGATGAGTTCCGCGTCGGCATCCAGCCTCACCAGTACATGCGCGCCAGGCTCGAGAGTTGGCGCCAGACCGTCAGTTGTGACGATCACCGCCAATGCGGCGTCGTTAATCATGAAATCGATACGATCCCGTGGGAACGCAGGATCGAGGGGAACATATGCCGCGCCGGCCTTCAAAGCACCGAGGACTGCAACGACCATGTCTATGGAACGCTCCAGAAACACCCCGACGAGCGAGCGCGCCCCCACACCGAGTTTATGAAGATGATGCGCCAGGCGATTCGCTCGTTGGTTGAGCTCCGCGTAGCTCAACGATTCGCCTTCATAAACCAGCGCTATGACCTCTGGCGTCCGCTTTGCCTGCTCCTGAAAGAGCTCATGCAGAGTCCGACCTCTGGGGTAGTCCGTCGCCGTGTCGTTCCACGAAGTCACCAGTTGGTGCTGCTCCGCCGCATCGAGCAAGTCAAGGTCGTTCAGTCTCGCTTCCGGCCGCTCGAGCATCTGCTGCAGCAGCCTTTCGTAGTGATGCAACATACGACGAATCGTGGAAGCGTCGAATAGGTCCGTGTTGTACTCAAAGAATATGCCGATCCCTTCTTGGGACTCGAAGACATCCGCCGCCAGATCGTATCGTGATGTCTGAGTTGGCAGGACGACCAACTCTCCGACCGCCCCAGGGAGCTCCACGTGTGGTCGCGCCCAGCCCTGGAGAACAAACATCACCTGGAACAACGGCGAATGGTCGGTGTTTCGCCGCTTGACGAGGGTGTCCACCAGCAGATCAAAAGGCATCGCCTGATGATCCATGCATCGCACATATCTGTCTCGAGTTTTCCTAAGGAACTCAAGCACCGTGGGATTTCCGACCAGATCACCCCTGAGGACGACGTTGTTGGCGAAAAAGCCCACAACGCCCTCAGAGTTCGCGCTATCTCGATTCGCAACTGCCGTCCCAACAGCGAGATCGTCTACGCCGGCGTACCGATGAAGCATCTCCTGAAATGCCGCAAGCAAGATCACGAACGGTGTCAACTTCAGCTCCCTTGCTACCGACCTCAGGCGCTGCGGCAATCCGGGGATCAGGATACGTTCCTCCCGAGCCCCCCGATAGGTTTGTACTGCAGGTCGCGGACGATCCGTCGGCAACTGCAGCGCCTCCGGCAGGTCCGCAAGTTCCGCTTTCCAGAAGCGGAGATGCTGCTCAAGCCATTCGCCCTGAAGCCTGTCGCGATCTATTGCAACCAGATCTACGTACTGGGCCTTGAGCTCCGGCAACTCGATGGCGGCGCCTCGGGCAAGCTGCGTATACGTATACCGAAATTCCTCCAGCAGGATACCTAGCGATATTCCGTCGATGATGATGTGATCGAAAACCAGACTAAGGACGCAGTCTTCGTTTGAAACCCTTAGTAGCTGGACACGCCACAATGGACCGTTCGCCAGCTCAAACGGCACCGAGATATGCGCCGCCAACTCCGATCTCAGCTCCGACTCAACCGTGTCTTTGGAACAGTCTCGGAGGTCCTTCTCGAACACTCTAATCCCGAGGCAAGGATCCACATGGCATGCGGGCACACCTTCCTGCGCCGAGAATCTCATTCGGAGGCTCTCATGCCTCTGTACTAGGAACTGGAACGCTTTCTCAACGATATCGATGAGCAGATTCCCCCTGAACCGAATCGCACATGGAATACTGAATGCCGTGTTTCCTGGATCAAGTTGCTTCAGGAACCACAGGCGCTGTTGCATATGGGAAAGAGGAAGCGGCCGGCTGCGGTCCGCGACGGGAGGGAGATTCCGCGTTGGGATAGCCCACTGGCGCGGGGCTCGACTAAGGGCGGCAATCACCGCGGACTTCAGGCTGATGACTTGCCGCTTCAAATCCTCGGTCAACGCCCCCTTCGGCGCGCTTATCTTCAGACGTTCGCCGTCGGCGGATAGGACGACCCGCCTTTTTTCAAGCTCGGCCATCAACTGGGCGACGGCTCGATCATCCCGGTTGTCGCCTGCATCCCCCGGAAACGCACTGATGCCTGCATCTTCGGAGCGGCCGACAGCGAATCGTGGTCTCCTACGCAGAATCGAAATCACCTCCTCTCGGCTTTCTGCAAGCGTGGCGCGGGCCTCCACCGGCAGCGCTCCGGCGGGCGCCCGAAAGTGAAGCTGTCCGCCCTCCTCCCATAAGCGCACACCTGCGATCTCCAGATGTCCGATGAGTGTCTCAATGTCCTTTCGGTCAACCACGCGCTTCCCCGGTCCTTCTTGCATTGCCACATCCGAGAATCACTCGGCGACGTTCCGAATTCTTCGTATTGCAGATCAGTCTTCCGGGTGCGCCGGCGCGTATATCCCTGGGCAACTCAAGAGCCGCGACGATCCCATTGGCTTCTTCAGGTAGCGCTGCATCCGGCAGGTTCCGGTGCACGTCGCAGCTCGAAGCCACTTGGTGAAGCCATTGGCACGGGGCGTCACTCGGGGCGCAGCGGCGGGTGATACTTGAATTGAGCCATGCGTGACCCGTGGCGAGTTCGCGGCGCGCACTTTGAGGATTGCTGCCGGCGGTCATGCGACGGTGCGCCTCGGCGCCAAATGCATCTGACGCGAAGCTGCCACGGCGAACCAAGCGACCGCCGTCAGAATCAGAAGGCTGCCCAGGAGCTTGCGCGGTGCAGGTCCGGAATCAGCCGTGGTCCATACGACTAGCGCCACTGCCGGAAGATGCAGGTAGAGTGCGGGCACCGAGGCCGACACTGGTGCCCAGGCCAGAGCACGGTCGAGCGACCATAGGGCCGCTAAACCGACCGCCCCTATTCCGACCAGTACTGCGACGTCACTGGCCGGGGGGGTGACCCAGGTTCGCGGCACGATTGGAGTCAGCATGAAGAACACACCGAGCGCCGTGTAGAAGAGGTTGGTTTGTAGCGGCTCGCCGCTCAACTGGCGCGTCATCACCACGTAGCCGGCAAAGGACGCGGCCATGATGACGGGCAGCGCCAATGGGGGCCCGAATGCCGTTGCCCGTTCGGCCATCATGCCCACGGCCGCGAGGGCGCCCAGCCCGCAGATCAACCAGGTTCTCGGCGGGATCACTTCCCGCAGGACTACACTGGCAAGTCCAAGAGCTAGAAGCGGCGCAATCCAGAACACGGCCCACACCGATCCCGCCGGCAATCCCGCCTGCAGGGACAACGCAAAGCTCGCGGGCATGACGAGCATCAAAAGGGAGCGCGCGAGGTGGAAGATCGGTCGCCGGGTCTGCCAAAGGCGACTCGGCGAGGAAATGTTGAGTAGCAGCATCAGGGTCAAGTGCACCGCGTAGCGACACCAGACGATCTGCAGCAACGGATATGGCTGCGACAGGCTGCGGGCGACGACCTCCTCGACCAAGACCCAGGCGAAGGCGAACGCGCTCATCATCAGGAGAGCGTGCATCGGCATCTTTTTCACAGGCTGCCCTCCTCCCATACTTGCTCGATCGTATCGTCCGTTGCGCCATCCACCGGCGGCGGCAATTGCGCCGCCAAGTTGTTGGCAAGTTGCTCCATCGAGGCGCCCTTTAGCAGATCAGCCACCGCGACGCGAAGCTGGGTGGCCGCCTGAACGCGGTTTCGCAGTTCCATTGCCATCAGGGAGTCCATGCCGAGCGCCATCAACGAGCGTTGTGGATCGACCGCCTCAAGGCTGCCCAGCGCCAGCACCTTGACCAATTGGTGGGTGAGAAACGCACGAAGCAAGTCGAGGCGTTCCTCGGCACTGGCCGTCTGCAGACGCTGGGGCAGGTCGACTGAGACGGCTGCGTCGGCCGGGGCAGTCGCCGGGCTCGCCATCTTCGGTCGTGCATGCTGCAGTAGCGCAAAGAACGGCGGCAGGC
>JBGSTR010000615.1:0-2379 GCA_041736365.1 Chromatiaceae bacterium
GCGGCGCTGGCGCAGGCGCGGCCTTGCCAGCGCGCCAGCAAGGTGTCGCGCACGCCCATGACTGTCGGCAGGTCACCCGACAGCAGCCGGAAGACCGCGGCCAGGCCGTCCCCGCCGGTGGGATTGTCATCGAGCAGCGTAGCGCCGCGAAAACAGAACTGGAAAACGCCGATCAGGTCGGCCTCCCCAGCGCTCACGCGCCCGGCCAGCTCATCGAATTGCTCTCCAAGAATCTGCGCGGCCAGACGGCAGTCGGCGACCGGATCGGCTACGCTGTCGCGCACCAGCTTGTAGTCCTTCACCAGCCGATGATAGGGATTCCGCGGAAAGGCCAACGGGGACAGATACAACGTATCGATGATGCGCCGGCCAAGCAGACCTAAGGCGGGTGCCAGTGATCGCAGCGTCGGTAGATCGTGACCGAGCAGGTTGTGACCGACGATGAGCTCGGCATCGCCAGCGAAGTCTTGCAGGTCGCTCAGCGCGCGATTTAGGTCGAAGGCACCTTGCCGACGGAACTCGCGCCCGTCGCGGATGGCGCCGATCTTGTGCACGGCTCCGTCCGCACCGGTTTCGAGATCGAGCAACAGGGACCGCTGCAGCAGGAGATCGATCGATGCGCGCACCGATGCGTCAATGACCTTTGGCAAAGCGCTGTTCACGGTCGGATTCTACAGCGAGTGGCCGGAGCTCCCACAAAGCCCTTCACGTCCAGCATGTCAGCGCCCCAATATGCTGGACGCGCGTGTCCTTGTCGCGAGCGGTACCTTTGTCTTCGGTCAGCTTGGATTCGATGACAACCTGCGGATTGATCTCGCGCGGATCACAAAGTCCGGCGCCTCGGTCGCTTTGTTGGGTAAACCAGCAAAAGGCAAGACCCTGTCCGTCTGTCCGTTTACGGGCCGAGAATGAGTTGTAACGCAGCTGGGCGCCGCGCGGGGCGTGCCCTGGCGGCCGTAGCGCCGTTCACCCTAAGGGTGCCTTCCGAGTTGCTGCTGAACTTCTAGAACCTCAGATGCTTACATGTATGACGAAGCGGTCAACTGCTCTTTCTAGGATAATCATCTAGCCGACTCCGCCCTAGACCCGGCGAAATCGGGTCAGCCTCCGCTTAACTCCAACCGCCGCTCGATACGCTCAAGGCGTTGCCGAAAGGAATCCAGCTCTGATTTTCCGCCGTAGAGCAGTCGTCAGCGCGCCGAGTTGTTGACCCATTGCCGCCAGTTGCACATTCGTCGCCGCCGCCTCCCGCTTCAGCTCGGCAACATCCGCGCGAATGGCTCGCAGTTGCTCAAGAACCAGGTATTCCATTTCGGCCGTCATCGGGGGTTCTCCGGTGAAAGGTGATCAGGGGGTCGGGGTCACTTTGCCGCGGTCCAGCATGGTCTCGCCTTGGCACTCGCGCTCCGCCATCGAGTCGGTTCCCGCGGTCTCGACCTCGGCCAGATCCGCCCTGGCTTGCGGTCGCGCTTGATCCGGAGTCAGGACGCCATAGGTGACGATGTCAGCAGGCGTTTCCGGGTCCCGGCGCAGTAGGACAGGACGAAAGCCTTTCGCACTCCGGGGTAGATTCGCAACCCGAACGCCGGCGGATCGTCCTCCCAAAACCGCGAACTGCCGGTTCCCGACGCCCTGATACGAACGTCCGTCAGATACCCGCTTGGTCAGGCGCATAACGCAACCTCGCGCCCCGTGAATCACCACTCGGTTGTTCGCAGTCGAGTCACCAGGATAGTACACCTCGCTAAGTTTGGACGGATCGTACGAGGCGCAATGCAGCGATGCGAGAACAGTCCTTGGCTCGTCCCCGTGACTCGCTCCGGCTCCCTCAGCGCGCGGCCGCGATGTCGGTCTTGGCGAAGTCGTCGCCCTTGTACAAGAGCGGCTCGGCGCGCTGTTTGGCTAGGGCATAGGAAAAGCAATCGCCAAAGCTCAGACCCGCCGGATGTCGCCCCCGCCCGTATCGGAGCCAGGCGTAGTAGGCGCCACGCGCCAGTTTGCCGTCGCACTCGGGCGTCGCAGGACGGCAAAGCGCATCCCGCCGATTCGCCTCGGGGCGAGCGGTCGGCAATCGCCGTTCTGGTAATCTAGCGGCTTTTACAGCGACCCGCCCCCGATGCCCTTACCGAGCCCGCTCCCCACCCCGGAGGCGCTTGCCGCTTCCTTCGACCCCGGCTCTCTGGAGCGTGGGCGCCGCTACCAGCGCGAGGGCCGGGTGGCGAGCCTGGACTACAACGCCCCCCGGAGCCTCATCACCGGAAAGGTGAGGGGCTCGGGCGGGCGGGTCTACGCCTGCATTGTGCGATTGCTGCCGGACGCCGACCTCGGCAGCCGGGTGGTCGCCCAATGCGCCTGTCCGGTGGGCTACAACTGCAAGCA
>JBGSTR010000638.1:0-2381 GCA_041736365.1 Chromatiaceae bacterium
GCAGGAGACGATATGGCTCGGGCTGGACGCGGATGGCGCCCGGGTCCCATCGGGCACCTACCTGCTGCGGATCGAGGGGGATTTCGGGCGCGACGTGCGCAAGATCAGCCTCGTGCGCTAGGGAACGCGCCGGGGAGGGCGGAATCCCGCCCCCCGGTCCGTCTCAGCTGCCCTCGTACCCCTCCGCGCCCATGGAGTCGAATTTCGCGGCCAAGATGACGAATCCGGACTCCGTGTGCGCTGTGTCGGACGGTCGAGGACCCACGGCACAGGTTGGCTGACGTCACACGCGGTCCTGGACGCCGCCTGCCGGTCAAGCTGGCGCGGCGGCGACCACAGCGGCGCGGACGAAAACCGGAGCGCGAGACGGCCTCCTCCTGGTGGATCAGCGCCATTCCGGACCGCCACCCGGAGACCTCAAGCCCCGCTGGCATCGACGGTGCGAGTCCAGAGCGGGACGAATTGCTGCGTTGGTAGATTCGGGCCGGGAGACGTAGACTCGGGGCGCGTCTGCCTGTGCAACTGCGGCGAGTGGCGAAGAGCGGGGCAGGTCAGGGTCCGCCCGTCGACCGGGAACTCCTTTGGGGGGGGCTTTTGCATGAAAGGGACCGCTGTCAAGAGCAGCCGGCGGCTGTCAGGGCGGAGGCTGGCGGCCTACGGGCTGGCGTCCCTGGGCGCGATCGCCCTCGTCATCGCGGTGATCGTCCTGTTGTTCGGTGGCGCGATCCTCGATGGCTTCGGCAAACGGATGATTGAGCGGGCCTACAGCAAAACGCATGCGGGTTCTGAGTTGCGGATCGGCACCCTGGATTACTCGGCGGGCGCCAATCGTCTGATCGCCCGGTCCGTCACCCTGACTTCCGCCAAAACCTCGCTCAAGATCGAGCGGATCACGCTGACCGGCGTTCGCTGGGCGAAGCTTCTCCTGCGAACGGCTACGCCGGATGTTGTTTTCGCTGAGACCGATGTCGAGGCAACGAATCTCGATGTGGGGCTTCTCAGATCGCGCTACGGAATCGGCTGCGCGCGATTACGAGCGTCGGTCCCGGGTTCGGACCTGATCGCCGAAGGGTTCGAGCTGCGAGCGCTGGCCGGAGATGATGACTTCTTCGCCGCGCGCGACTTTCGCCGGACGCGGTATCTTCTGGAGGTGCCCGAGTGCAGGGTGCTGGGCCTGGCGTACGGCGAGATGCTCCAGGGGAAGTCGTACCGGGCCCGGTCGGCCCACTTCTCCCGGCCCTCCTTCGACGCGTTGGTCAATCGCGACAAGCCGCCGAGGCCGTTCCGCGAGCGGCGCTTCGCGGCGCACGGGTTTCTGGCCTCGATCCAGAAACCGCTGCAGGTCGATAGCCTCGCCGTCACCGACGGCACCCTGAGATACTGCGAGCGGGTGATCGCCGGCGACGCTCCCGGCGTGCTGACGATCGGGACCGTCAGCATGTCGGTCGAGGGCCTCGCCAATCGCGCCGGAACGAGTGACGCCATTCTGCTCCAGGCGCAGGGCGCCCTCATGGACGCAGGCGTGCTGAAGATGCAGATGACGATACCGGTCGCCTCACCGGACTTCTCGCTCAATTATTCCGGTTCGCTTGGCGCGATGGACGCGACCCTCCTCAATGCGTTTCTTGACGAAGCGGTGCGGACCCGGATCACGTCCGGCGACGTTCAGGAAGTCACGTTCGATATCCAGGTGACCGCCGGCCAGGCCAGCGGCTCCGTGCGCGCGATTTACAAGGACCTGAAGATCGCCAGACTCGACAAGGAGACCGGCGACCAAGGGGGACTGACCGACCGCGTCACCTCCTTCCTGGCGAACGTGTTCAAGATCCGGAATGACAACGCTCCCGACGCAACCGGCTCGATGAAAGTGGGGAACGTGGACTATTCGAGAACCCCGCATGAGCATTTCTGTCACTTCATCTGGTGCGCCCTGCGGAGCGGCATTCTGGATGTCACCTGCCCTTGATTGTGAACGCCGGCCTCCCTGTCGAGCCGAGACCCGCGCCCCCGAGGTCGCCGTCGCAACTCCACAAACAGGCCTACATACAGACGCCCCGATCCAACCCAGACCGGGGCCCCGTTGCAAGCGAAGATCGGTCGTGTCGTTTCATTTGTTGCTGAACAATCACTCGTGACGAATTCCGGGCGGGCTACAGGGCCGCCGTCGCCAGCTTCCGCTTCAACTGGAGCACGCGGACATCGGGGTCCACGACCAGGCGCCTGGGCTCGAAGTCGCAGTGCACGATCACGGTGCGGCTCTCGCCTGCTGCGAGGGTGACCGTGGTGCGCGCGTCGCGGTAGGCCGGATCCTGCTCGTACGTCGCAGCGGCAGCGCCCTTCACCTTCCGCCAGCGCTCGCCGGCGGTCGCCGCCACCTCGAC
>JBGSTR010000658.1:0-7573 GCA_041736365.1 Chromatiaceae bacterium
CTGCCGGAGCTGCTCGCGGCGGCGGCCGGTCTGGCCCTGGTGAGCTTTTCGAGCGCCATGCTCACCGCCCGGAGCTTCGCCGCGAAGAACCACTACGATATCGACGTGGACCGGGAATTCGCGGCTCTCGGCACCGCCAACATCGCCTCCGCCTTCTCCCAGGGCTTCGCCATCTCCGGCGCGGACTCGCGCACCGCGATGAGCGACGCGTCCGGCGGGCGCACCCGCGTGGCGGGGCTGTTCGCTGCCGGGGCCGTCGCCCTGGTGCTCTTGTTCCTGACCCATCCGCTGCAATACGTTCCGGTTGCGGCGCTGGGTGCGGTGCTGATCATGGCATCCATCTCGCTGATGGACATCGCATCCCTGCGCAGTTTCTGGGTCCTGGACAAGCGCGAGCTTCTGGTCTCGATCATCGCGACGCTGGGCGTGGTTTGGGTCGGTGCCATCGACGCGATTCTGCTTGCGGTGGTGCTCGCCCTGATGCGCTTCGTACAGTTGGCGGCGCGCCCGCGCACGGAGGTGCTCGGAAAGGTCAAGGGACATGCGGGACTGCACGCGATCGAGCGGCATGCCGACGCCCAGACCACGTCCGGGATCGTCCTGTTCCGATTCAACGGGCCGCTGGTCTTCTTCAACGCCGCCTATTTCAAGCGCCAGGCGCTGGCCGCCGCCGATCGCGCCGGAGCGGATTTGCGTTGGTTCGTGTTGGACATGATCCCCATGACCCAGCTCGATGTGACCGGGATCGATGCTCTGGGAGACCTTAAGTCCGAGCTCGCCCGACGCGGCGCGGTGCTGGTGGCCGCGGGACGGCGCACCGAGTCGGCCGACTGGCTGCGCGCCCGCGGCCTGCTCGATCGGGTCGACATGGACCGTCACTTCCCGACCTTGCGTCAGGCCATGCGGGCATACCGCAAGGAGACTTCGCCCGATCCGACCACGTCCGTGGAGGCAATCGATCCGGTGCCCGCGGCCGGCTCCTGACGCTGTCGCGGCGCCCTCGATCGCCCTGGGGTGGTGCCTACGACGGCACTGCTCCGAGCTCGCGTAGAAACTCGGAAATGTCGGAGGTCCGACCGGAGGCCTTTGCCACGGCCGTGCATACGCCCCGTTAATCGCTTGATCTTTAAGGATTATCGGCCGTGTCTCGGTCTGTTCGTGGCTGGCAGGTTTCGTGCGTTCCGACATCCAATCCAGTCGGACGTGGGCCAGCCGCCAATGGTCGTGTTCTCGGTGAGCGTCTTCGTGCCGCGGTCGCGCCTAAGGGATTTCTTGAACAGCGTTGGCGCCCTGCTCGAGCCAACTCGGGTGGTGCCGGGGTGTATCGGTTGTCGGCTCTACACGGACTTCGAGGATTCGAGCGCCTTCACGCTGGTGGAGGAGTGGGAGTCTCAGGTGGAGCTGGACCGGCATCTAACGTCAAGCGCGTACAAGACGCTCGTCGCGGCCATCGAGCTTTCCGCGAAGCCCCCGGCGATTCGGTTCGACAGCGTCGCAGAGCGCGCGGGGATCGAGGTCATCGAGGCGGCGCGCCGTTCGCGCGGATTGTTGTGAACGATCACGGACGAGGGCTTCACTACAATTTCGGAAGCGCCCGCAAACCCCGCGGAATGTATTGACAAAGGTTAATATGAGTACCGCTGAAATGAGACCAATAATCGCGCTGCCGGCTTTGGTTTGTGGCGGTTTTATCGCGGGAGCCAACGCCGGTGAAGAGACAACCACCACGACGATCGTTACTCATCCCGACGGCACCCGGACGACGACGGTTGAAGAGACCAAGTCGACCGAATCCGACGAAACCTTTTCCCAGACGAATCAGCCCAACCCGATCGGTCCCACGGGCGCGACCGGGGTGATCCGCCGCTCGGATCGGCGACAGGATCGGCGGGATGGAGATCCGAGGCTCGATTAGAAGCGGGCGAGATCGATCCCAGGTTGACCAACCCTTCAGCATCCGACGCGGCCCAAGCCGTCTAGAGAGAATCCCCGTGAGCACTTCCGCCACTGAGACTGAGAAGGAGCGCATCCGCTCCATTGCACGCCTGCTCCACGCGGGCAGCCGGCCGCTGCGTGTCCTGCGGACCATCACCTGGGCCCCGGAGGTCAAAGATGCCTTTCTAGCCAGCGGCGGCCGCGAGCTGCCGCGGGTGACCTATGAGCCCTTCGACCCGACCCCCAGCATCGAGGCCGTCCGCGAGGCTCGACGTCGTATCGTGCCGGTCACCACCATCGATCTCTGGCTGGATCGACAGGCCGAGGCCATCGATCTGGGGGCGAGGATGCTGGCCGCGGTCGGTACGCCAAGCTTCTTCGAGTACGGTCGCCGCGTCTATGGCGAGCCAACGGCGCCCTTGCGCTACTTGCCCCTGGCACCGCTCGAGCTGGCGCAAGATGTCCTGAATACCATCGAGCAGCTTGCCCGAATCGATATGCCGATTGCCCCGCCGGCGTACCATACGGCGGAATCGGTGGCGGACGACCTCCAGCGCGCCGTGCAAGACCATTTCGGCGAGCAGGCACCGGCCATCGAGCTGGTGGACCGGCTCTCCGCGAACGCCCTGGCCACCTCCGACCGAATCCGCGTGCGCCGCGGTGCCCGTTTCACCGACCGAGACTTCGCCCAACTACTTCATCACGAGGCCTATATCCACGTCGCCACCTCACTCAACGGCAAGGCGCAGACCGAGCTTCCGATCCTCGCCGCCGGACATCCCGGCACCACGCGCACCCAGGAGGGCTTGGCCGTCTTCGCCGAGCTGATCAGCGGTGCGATCGAGCTCGACCGTCTGCGACGGCTCGCGGATCGGGTGCTTGCGATTCAGATGGCGATCGAGGGCGCGGATTTCCTCGATGTCCACCGCTTTTTCCTGGAGCGTGCTGGCGACTCCGATCAGGCATTCGAGAATGCGCGGCGCGTGTTTCGCGGCGGCGTCCTCACCGGCGGTGCGCCCTTCACCAAGGATTTGGTCTACCTGTTGGGGCTGCTACAGGTGAACAACTTCATCCGCGCCAGCTTCGCCGCCGGGCGGGCCGATTGCCTTACCCTTTTGTTTTGCGGCAAGATTGATCTCTTCGACGTGCCGGCCCTGTGCGAGCTCTATGCGCTGGGTTTGTGCCAAGCGCCGCGCTTTCTCCCGCCGTGGATCAGTGATCCCCGATACCTGCTCGCGTTGCTGACCTTTTCGCTCTTCAGTAATCGCGTAAACATGCAGCCGGTTTTCGAGGCGGCCGAAAGGCTGTTGGCAAGCGCCCCGGTGGTTCGGATGCCCACGCCGGGGCAAGACTGACTCGGGCAGGAGGTTTGGACTTGCTGCATCTTGATCCACGTACACCGGCAGGGTTTGGCAGCTAGCCCGAGCGACGACGTAACAGGCCAGCCGTGACTCGTGAGCTCGAGGCATCTACCGCGCCAATAGGTTGCTGGACTCGAACCCGCCACCCCGACGCCTGACCTCAAACAATCATCGAATAGGAGATTCGTAGATGGCGGACATGCTCCATCCGGTAGCGATCGAACACTTGCCCCCCTTTGTTACCGCGCCGGGGGAGACCGATGTGCTGTTCATCGCGATGGCCGTCTTCGTGCTGCTCTCAGTGATCGGCATCGGCCTCCTTTACTTCAAGCTCCACGCATTGCCGGAGCAGCTGGCGCATCGCGGCCAGAAGGTGCAGTTCGAGCTGGTCGCCGTGCTGGCGCTGCTGGCGCTCTTCACCCACAACCACCTGTTCTGGATCGCCGGGTTGTTGCTCGCCTTCGTGCCCTTGCCGGACTTCACGACTCCGCTGCGATCCATCGCCCGCTCGCTGGACCGAATAGCCGCACGCCCGGAGCCCGCGGATCCCGCGGTTCCCGCGCCTGCGCCGGAACGGGAAACGCCCGCGTCTTCCGGCGATCAACCGGCCGAAAAGCCCACCGAGCACAAGGGAGCCTAAAGCGATGTTGGAGCTCTTCCTCTGCTCGATGCTGACCATACTCCCGGACTATCTGTATCGGCGATACGTGCAGGGCAAGCGGTTCGGACGCGAGATCACGCTGTTCTCGGTCTGGTTCGAGCTGCGCTGGGGGATCACGATGTGCCTGATCCTGACCATTAGCCTGATCACGACGATCTTCTACTTTCACCCCTCGACCAAGTCCGCCACCTCGGTGTTCCGCACCGTCACCGTGCTGCCGCAGATCAACGGTCGGGTGGTCGAGACCTTCGTCGATTTGAACCAGCGCGTGAAGGAGGGACAGCCACTGTTCCGGCTGGACAGCACCGAGCAGGAGGCGGAAGTCGAAACGGCCCGCCGCAAGATTACCGAGGTTGAGGCCGCGATGGTGGTGGCCAAGTCCCAGCTCGCGGAGGCGGACGGTCGCATCGTCCAGGCGCGCGGGGCGCTCCAGCAGGCCAAGGACGAGCTCGAGGCTCGCGCGAAAGCGAACCGACTCAGTGCCGGCTCGATCGCGGAGCGCGAGGTTGAACGGATGCGTGTGCAGGTCGATACCGCGCAGGGTGCACTCGACGCGTCCCTGGCGAGCCGCGAGGCCGTCGTCTCCGAGATCCAGTTCAAGCTCCCGGCCCAGAAGGCGAGTGCAGAAGCGACGCTCCACGAGGCCGAGGTCAACCTCACCAAGACCTTGGTTGTAGCCGGGACCGACGGGATCCTGCAACAGTTCGCGCTGCGTCCGGGCGACATCGTCAACCCGATGCTCAGACCCGCCGGCATTTTGGTGCCGGAGCGCAAGGTCACGGGCCTCATTGCCGGCTTCGGGCAGATCGAGGCCCAGGTGCTGAAGGTGGGCATGATCGGCGAGGTGACCTGCATCGCCATGCCCTGGCGGATCATCCCGATGGTCGTGACCGAGGTCCAAACCGTCGTCGCGTCCGGCCAGGTACGACCGACCGACACGCTGGTCGACGTCAAGCAGATCGTAAGCCCCGGGACCATCTCGGCCATAATGGAGCCGCTCTATAAAGGCCAGCTCGACGACCTGCCCCAGGGCGGTAGCTGCATCGCCAACGCCTACACCAACAATCACGAGGCGCTGCAGGATCCCGACATCGGCACCGCGCGCCGATTCGCGCTCCACGCCGTCGACACGGTCGGCCTGGTGCACGCAATGATCCTGCGCATCCAGGCACTGCTCCTGCCGATCCAGACCCTGGTCTTGGGCGGACATTGATCGGGGCCCGAGAAAACCGACGTCACGGCCAAGTCCCGGGAGAACGAGGGCTGAGAAGCGCCTTTGGGCTGGCGCGTGCATCCATGGACGGATCCACGCGCCAGCGCCCGCTTGCTCGGAGGTCCTGACGGTCCGGCCGACCCTCCCGCGGATGAAATCCCCCCCGGTCGGCTTAGCCGCGCGTGTGCCTGTCGCCGTTCGATCCGAATCCTTCACCATCTATAAAGGAGAGCCCCATGCCCAAGACCCCCAAGACCGCTCCCGACGCTGAGCCGACCTCCCCCAATTCCCCGGCCGCGGGACCCCGGGACGCCGTCATGGACGCGGCGCTGCAAACCTGGGGTCCGCTTGGCGAGTACTGGGTGGATGCGACGCAACGGACGCTGCTGTTCTGGGACGTGCTGCGGCAACGCAGCGATCAATACTATGCCCAGAAGGCCAAGGCCGTGCCCAACGTGCTCAGTTTCGACGCCGAGCTGGTGTCGGATGGCCGTACCTTCGAGCGGCCGGCAAACTACCTGCTGGTGCGGGTGAAACCACCGCAAGGGGTGACCATCGATTTGCGCAAGCGGCCCTTCGTGGTGGTCGATCCGCGCGCCGGGCACGGGCCGGGGATCGGCGGATTCAAGGCCGACAGCGAATTGGGGGTGGCGATGCGCGCCGGCCATCCCTGCTACTTCGTGGGCTTCACCCCCGACCCCATGCCGGGTCAGACCATCGAGGACATCATGCGGGCGGAAGCCCGGTTCCTGGAGCAGGTCATCTCGCTGCACCCGCAGGCCGAAGGCAAGCCCTGTGTTATCGGCAATTGCCAGGCCGGCTGGGCGGTGATGATGCTGGCCGCGACCCGACCGGAGCTGTTCGGGCCCATCATCATCCCCGGCTCGCCCCTGTCCTACTGGGCCGGGGTGGAGGGCGAGAATCCGATGCGCTACACGGGGGGGTTGGCGGGCGGGAGCTGGATGACCGCGTTGATGGGCGATCTCGGCGGCGGCACCTTCGACGGCGGCCTGCTGGTCGAGAACTTCGAGAACCTCAATCCCGCCAACACCCTCTGGACCAAGAACTACAACCTGTGGGCCAAGGTGGACAGCGAGCAGAAGCGCTTCCTGGAGTTCGAGAAGTGGTGGGGCGGTCACGTCAACCTCAATGCCGAAGAGATCCAGTGGATCGTCGACCAACTGTTCGTCGGCAATCGGCTGGCCACCGCGGAGATCGTCACCAGCGACGGCGCGCGCATCGACCTGCGCAACATCCGCTCCCCGGTCCTGTGCTTCTGCTCCGAGGGTGACGACATCACCCCGCCGCAGCAGGCGCTGGGCTGGATCGTCGACCTATACCAGACCGACGACGACCTGCGGGCCGCCGGGCAGAGTATCGTCTACGCGGTTCACGACAGCGTCGGCCACCTCGGAATCTTCGTTTCCGGGGGCGTCGCCAAGAAGCAGCACGACGAGTTCGCATCCAATATCGACCTGATCGACGTGCTGCCGCCGGGTCTCTACGAGGCGGTGCTGACCCCCAAGACCGCGGATGCGATCAATCCGGAGCGGGTCGGCGGCGACTGGATCGTTCGCTTCGAGCCGCGCACCCTCGACGACGTGCGGGCCATCGTCCAGCCGGACCCGGAGAACGAGCGTCGTTTCGCCACGGTGCAACGCGTATCCGAGATCAATCTCGGACTCTATCGCACCCTGTTCCAGCCCTTCGTCCAGGGGTTCGCCGCCGCGCAGAAGGCATCGGGACTGCCTACGTTCAACTCTTCCGAGCTGCCCTACGAGCTGTTCTCGGATCGCAACCCACTCATGCGGCAAATCGCGGACCTGGCCGAGCAGGTTCGGCAGCAGCGCCGGCCGGCGGCACCCGACAATCCATTCGTGCAGCTTCAATCGATGATTTCCGAGGGGATGATCGCCGCCCTCGACGGTTGGCGCGATCTGCGCGATCGCAGCCTGGAGGAGATTTTTCTCGCCACATACAGCTCCCCCGTGCTGCAGGCCTTGGTTGGCATCCGCGCCGCGGATGCACCGCCGCGGCGTCACCCGGGGGTGGAGCCGGAGCGGATTGCCTTTATTCAGCAGCGAATCGGCGAGCTCAAGGCGCGACTGGCCGAGGGCGGGGTGCGCGAGGCGGCGATTCGCAGCCTGGTCTACATCGGTCTGGCCGGACCGGGTATCGACGAGCGCGCCTTCAACGTACTGCGTGAAATTCGCTCCACGGAAGACGCCTTGTCCCTGGATGAATTCAAGCAAGTGCTGCGCGAGCAATTCTTCTCGCTATTGCTCGACCAGGACGCGGCCCTGGCCGCCATTCCCCGGATGTTGCCCGCCGAGCCGGCGCAGCGGGAGGAGGCGCTGGCGCTTATCCGGCAGATCGTATCCGCGGCCGGCGAGACAGGCGGCG
>JBGSTR010000689.1:0-2870 GCA_041736365.1 Chromatiaceae bacterium
ACAACGCCCCCAGCGCCGCAACCCAACGGGCCGCCGGGCGCGTGGCGACGGCGGCGGCAATCAGCGGCGCCAGGCACAGAGCCGGAAGGACCCAGGGGCTCACGATCGATACTCCCGCGTTGCGATCAGCTCGGCCCATTCCAGCGGACTATAGGAGCCGGCCGCGAACAAGCCCGCGGCGAGCGCGAGGATGGCGGTCACTACCGGGGGCCAGAGCAGCGCGCCCAGGGTCTCGAATCGTGCCGCCGGTATATGCTCCTGCGGCCAATTGGCGGCAGGCTCCAAGAACCAGGCGCGGTAGAGGATCGGCAGGAAATAGGCGGCGTTGAGCAGACTGCTCGCGATCAGCACCGGCAGCACCCAGCCCGCCTCCCCGGCGGCGACCGCCCCCATCCCGAGGTACCACTTGCTGACGAAGCCCGCGATCGGCGGCACACCGATCATGCCGAGCGCCCCGATGGTAAAGGCAATCGTGGTGCCCGGCATGCGTTTCCCCACCCCGTTCATCTCGCTAACCTTGTGCACGCCGAGCGTCTCGGCATAGTTGCCCGCGGCGAAGAACAGGGTGATTTTCATCAGCCCCTGGTGGACTAGGTGCACCACGCCGCCGATGGTGGCGAGTGGCCCGAGTATGGCCGCGCCCAGTGCGATGTAGGACACCTGACTCACCGTCGAATAGGCGAGACGCTTCTTTAGGCTGTCCTGGGTCAGCGCTCGCAGCGAGCCGTAGACGATGGTCACCGCCGCCACCGCACCGAGTCCCGCGAGCAAACCCAGCTCGTGCGCAAACTCCACGCCGTAGACGTCGTAGACCACCCGCACGATCCCGAAGGCACCCGCCTTCACCACCGCCACCGCATGCAGCAGCGCGCTCACCGGGGCGGGCGCGACCATCGCCTGCGGCAGCCAGCCATGTAGCGGCACCAGCGCCGCCTTGACCCCGAGCCCGGCGATCAGCAGCAGGAAGATCCAGCTCAGCTGGCCGTAGGTCTCCACCGGCATGTCGCCGAGCAAGCCACCCTGCGCGAATTCGAGCGGTCCGGCAATGGTGCGCAGCCAGATCGCCCCGATCAGCAACAGGGCGCCGCCACCCATGGTGTAGGCCAGGTAGATCCGCGCGCCGCGGATGGCATCCGGGGTACCCCGGTGGGCTACCAGCGGGTAGGTGGCGAGCGTCAGCGCCTCGTAGAAGATCACGAAGGTAAACAGGTTGCCGGCGAGCGCGAGCCCCACGGTCGCCGTCACGCACAGGCTGAAGAAGCCGAAGAAACGACTGCGATGCGGCGAATGCTCGAGATAGCCGATCGCATAGACGGTGGTCAGCAGCCACAACACGGTGGAAAGCGTGACGAAGAGCACCGCGAGTGCGTCCGCGCGCAGGACCAGATCGAGTCCGGGGGCGAGCATCCAGCGGGTCTCGTAGACATGGCCGTGGAACACGCCCCAGATCAGCACGCCGACCAGGACCAGCTTGGCAATGGCGCCGAGCAGGTTGAGTGCCGTGCGCAGGGCGTAGCTGCCCTCGCCGAGGAAGAAGATGAATACCCCGGGCACCAGGGAGCTGAGCACGATAAGCGCGGGCAGCCAGTCGTCGAAGCTCACGGGGCTACTCCATAGAGACTCATGCCGTTCGCCAACAGGGTCCACAACGGCGCCGACCCCAGGCCCAGCACCAGCGTCGCCCCCGCGCCCAGTGCCAGGGCGGGGATCTCCTGACGGCCCAAGGCCAGGCTTAGCCCGGGCGATTCGCTGCGCCCGAAGGCGTGTCCGAGCACGCGGAACACATACGCGGCGGCGAGCAGAGAGCCGGTCAGCACCACCAATACCCAAGGCCACTGACCCGACAGGATGGCCCCGGAGATGAGCTGCCACTTGCCGAGGAAGGCGCCGCTGGGCGGCAGTCCGATGAGTGCGACGCCGGCCAGGGCAATGGCGAAGACAGTGGCCGGGAGCGACTGGACACTGCCGTCGAGGTCGGCGATGCGGTCATGTCCGGCGCGCTGTTGAATCACGCCCGCCGCCAGAAACAGCGCACCCTTGGCGAGGCCGTGCGAAAGGGCGAACACCACCGCGCCGCCGAACACGGTGTCCCGCAACGCACCCGCGGGCAGTCCCGCGAGTATGGGAAAGAACAGAAACAGATAACCAAGCTGGGCGACCGTGGAATAGGCGGCCAGGAGCTTGAGCCGCTCGGCGCGCAGCGCCCGCCACGAGCCCCACAGCACGGCACCCGCCCCGAGCAGTCCGAGCAGATTGCTCGCGGCGGGGTCCGCCACGGGCGCGAAGAGATCGAGCCAAAGCCGCAGGATCAGGTAGAAGGCGGCCTTCACCACCAATGCGGACAAGGCCGCACTCACCGGGGCCGGGGCGTTGGCATGCGCCGGCGGGAGCCAGAAGTGCAGTGGGAACAGCGCGGTTTTCAGCAGCAGTCCGGCGCTCATCAGCGCCAAGGCGATCCAGGTCGCGGGTCCGGCATGGATCGCGGCGGCCAGTGCGGCGAGGTCTAGGGTGCCGTACTCGGTGTAGATCAGGACCACCCCGGCCAGATAGGCCATGGAGCCGAGCAGCCCGACCATCAGGTAGCGCAGTGCCGCCTCCAGCGCGGCCGGCTTGCCCCCGAGCGCTGCCAGCGATACGGCGGCCAAGCCCACCAGCTCCAAGGTGACGTAGATATTGAACAAATCGCCGGCCACCAGCAGCGCGTTGAGCGCCGCCCACAGCAACAGCCACAGGGGCCAGAAGCGCTCGCGCTCCGGACCGCCGGGGAAATAGGCGCTGGCGTAGACGCTCGCGGCGAGCGCGACGATGGCGCTCATGACCAGCAGCAAGGCGCTCAGTGCATCGGCCCGCAGGGCAATGCCGAGCCCGGG
>JBGSTR010000690.1:0-1511 GCA_041736365.1 Chromatiaceae bacterium
CCGATCTAGGGGGTGTGGCCATGCATTGCCCGGGGCGGCGGCCACTGCTGGACACCTTGACCGCGATTCGGCTCGGCACTCGGGTCGACGCCGCCGGTGCGGCACTGGAGCAGAACCGCGAGGGGCACCTTCGCGACCGCCTCCAGTTGGCGCGCTTCTATCCCGCGCCCCTGCTGGCCGAGACGCTCGACATCGCCGATCGATGCCGGTTCTCGCTCGACGAGCTGCGTTACGAGTATCCGGACGAGCTGGTACCGGTCGGAATCTCGCCGGCTGCGTTCCTGCGCCGCCTGACGGAGGACGGTGCCGCCGTGCGCTGGCCGGACGGTGTGCCGCCGCGGGTGCGGGGGCTCGTCGAGCACGAGCTTGCGCTGATCGCCGAGCTTGGCTACGAGCCTTACTTCCTGACCGTGCACGACATCGTGCGTTTCGCCCGCGAGCGCGCGATCCTCTGCCAAGGGCGCGGCTCCGCGGCCAACTCGGCGGTTTGCTATTGCCTCGGCATCACCGAGGTCGACCCGGCACGCATGGAGATGCTGTTCGAGCGCTTCATCTCTCGCGAGCGGGGCGAGCCGCCGGATATCGACGTGGACTTCGAGCACCAGCGCCGCGAGGAGGTGATCCAGTACATCTATGCCAAGTACGGCCGCGATCGCGCCGCGCTGGCGGCGACCGTGATCAGCTATCGGCCCAAGAGCGCGGTCCGCGACGTGGGCAAGGCGCTCGGTCTGGACCTGGACCAGGTGGACCGGCTGGCGCGGAATCTCAACTGGTGGGATGGGCAGGCCGTGGCGCCGGAGCGCTTGCGCGAGATCGGGCTCGATCCCTATAACCCGCTGGTGCTTAAGGTCATGCGGCTGGTTCACGAGCTGGTCGGCTTCCCGCGGCACCTGTCCCAGCACGTGGGTGGTTTTGTGATCGCGCGGTCTGAATTGACCCGGCTGGTGCCGATCGAGAATGCGGCGATGCCAGGACGCACGGTCATCCAATGGGACAAGGACGATCTGGGGGCGCTCGGGTTTCTGAAGGTGGATTGTCTCGCCCTGGGGATGCTGAGTGCGATCCGCCGTGCCCTGGATCTGGTCAACGCCTTCCGCGGCAGTCGGCTCGGATTGGCCGACATCCCGCCGGAGGACCCGGCGGTGTACCGCATGATCCAGCGCGGCGAGACCACCGGCGTATTCCAGATCGAGTCCCGGGCACAGATGGCGATGCTGCCAAGGCTCAAGCCCGCGTGTTTCTACGATCTGGTCATCGAGGTCGCGATCGTGCGGCCGGGGCCGATCCAGGGCGACATGGTCCATCCCTATTTGCGTCGCCGGCAGGGGCTGGAGCCGGTCAGCTACCCCTCGGATGCGGTCAAGGATGTGCTCGGACGAACCCTCGGGGTCCCGATCTTCCAGGAGCAGGTGATCAAGGTCGCCACCGTGGCCGCCGGGTTCTCGCCGGGCGAGGCGGATCAGGTGCGCCGCTCGATGGCCGCCTGGCGCCGTCGCGGTGGCCTGGAGGGG
>JBGSTR010000755.1:0-1616 GCA_041736365.1 Chromatiaceae bacterium
GGCGCCCGGCGGCGGAGATCTATGGTCTCGTCATCCTCGCCGAGCGGATCGAGGACGAGCCGGGCAACACCACCCGCTTTCTGGTCGTCGGGCGCGTCGACTCGCCGCCGAGCGGCCAGGACAAGACCAGCCTGCTGCTGGCGTGCCGCAACGAGTCCGGTGGACTGCATCGACTGTTGACGCCGCTCGCCGAGCATGGCATCAGCATGACGCGGATCGAGTCCCGCCCGTCCCGCCGCGGGATCTGGGACTATGTGTTTTTCGTGGACATCCTGGGACATCGCGAGGACGGGGCGGTGGCCGCGGCGCTCGCCGAGCTTAAGCGCGAGTCGATGCTGTTCAAGATCCTGGGATCCTATCCTGTAGCTGTACTTTAGGATCGAGAGCCGCGCGCATCCCTTGGTCCAGACGCCGCTCCGATCGACTTCGACGCAGGCCAAGCAATGTCCCTTTTGGAAAATCCGTTCCTTACACTAACCGCTCCGGGCATCGCCGGACTCACGCCCTACGTGCCCGGAAAGCCGGTCACGGAGCTGGAGCGCGAGCTCGGCATTTGCGACGCGGTGAAGCTGGCCTCCAACGAAAATCCGCTTGGGCCGGGACCTCGCGCCCTCGCGGCGATCGCGGACGCGATCGGCGAGCTCGGCCGCTATCCCGACGGCGGCGGGTTCGAGCTGCGCCGCACGCTGGCCGATTTTCACCAGCTTCCGCCGTCGGCGGTCACCCTGGGCAACGGCTCCAACGACGTGCTGGATCTCATCGCCAGGACCTTTCTCGGGCCGGGGGACGAGTCGGTGTTCTCCGAGCATGCCTTCGCCGTATACCCGATCGTCACCCAAGCGGTCGGGGCGCTGGCACGCGTCGCCCGGGCCCGGGACTTTGGCCATGACCTCGACGCCATGGCGGCTATGGTCACCGAGCGCACGCGCGTGGTGTGGATCGCCAACCCCAACAATCCCACCGGCACCTGGCTGGCGGCGGCTCCGCTGAAGCGTTTCATTCAGGGCTTGCCGCGAGGCTGCGTGGTGGTCGTCGACGAGGCTTACACCGAGTACGTGACCGAGCCGGACTACCCGGACGCATCGCGCTGGCTCGAGGCATTTCCGGCCCTGATCGTGACCCGTACCTTCTCCAAGGCACACGGGCTTGCGGCTTTGCGAGTCGGCTACGGACTCAGCGACCCGCGCATCGCGGAGCTGCTCAATCGCGTACGCCAGCCCTTCAATGTGAACACCCTGGCCCAGTGCGCGGCGGCCGCGGCGATCGGCGATCGGGAGCATGTGCGGGCCTCGGTGGAGCTGAACCGCTCCGGTATGCTCCAGTTGACCACGGCCTTCGAGCGCCTCGGCCTGAGCTACATCCCGTCGGTTGGCAATTTCATCGCACTCGATCTCGACCGCCCGGTCGCGCCCATCAACGATGCGCTGCTGCGCCGCGGCGTGATTACGCGACCCATCGCCAACTACGGACTGCCGACCCACCTGCGCGTCAGTATCGGTCTGGAGGCCGAGAATGCGCGCTTGATCGAATCGCTCGTGGCCGTGCTCGACGCATGATCGAGCGCCTGTCGATCATCGGCGTGGGGCTCATCGGCGGCTCCCTGGCGCGTGCGTTGC
>JBGSTR010000763.1:0-5110 GCA_041736365.1 Chromatiaceae bacterium
CGAACGCGCCGATGGCTGCGGCTACCCCGTAGGGCTGCTAGGCGACGAAATTCACCCTTGGGCGCGCATCTGCGCAATCGCCAATATGCACGACGCGCTGCTGCGCGATCGCGCGACGCACGACATTGCGGCTGGGCCGTCCCTCGGACTTGCCAAGGTCCTTTTCTTGCAAAGGCTTTCCGCGTCTTCGACCAGCACCCGAGCAGAACCCCGCCGACCAATCGCGATGAGTACCCGAATCCTGCTTGTCGACACCCGACCGGAGCGCGGCCAGGTGCTGCGCCCGATCCTCAGCGAGGAGGGGCTGGACGTGGTCGCCTGCATCGGCCCCGAGCAGGACCTGTTGGCGGCAATCCGCCGCCACGACCCGGACGTGGTGCTGATCGACATCGATTCACCGGATCGCGACACCCTGGAGTCCCTGCGCACCGTCCAGGCCAATCAACCGCGCGCGATGGTGATGTTCACCCAGGACGACGACGGCGCCAGCATCCGCCGCGCCGTGGAGGCCGGGGTTACGGCCTATGTCGTCGCCGGGATGGAGTCGCACAAATTCCGTCCCATCGTGGATGCGGCCATGGCCCAGTTCACCCGCTACCGGGCCTTGGAAGAGGAGCTGCAGCGCGCCCAGACCAAGCTCGCGGAGCGCAAGGTGATCGACCGCGCCAAGGGCATTGTGATGCAGCAGCAGGGGGTCTCCGAGCCGGAGGCCTTCAAGGCCATGCGCACCCTCGCGATGCGCAAGAACAAGAAGCTGGTGGACATCGCCGAGGGCGTCATCGCCGCGGCGGAGCTGATGCGGCGCTGAGCTGCCGCCGGAGCGCCGTCAATTGGTGCATGGCGAGAAGCGGGTGCACCAGCGCGGCACGACGGCCTCGATTCCGCGGGGCGAAGCCGGTTCGGCGCGCGCGCTACCAACCCGTTCGGACGCCGCCGCCGGCTCAACCCAAGGACGCCAACAGATTGATTGCCAATCGATAATATTTTTCCATGCGGCGCAGCTCCGTTGCGCATCAAGCGAGTGGCACACAGATTGCTAAATACCAGTTAACTGACCACCCGGATCGCGCTTGCCCAATGGCGGGTGTGCGCGGCCCGAGGGAGTGTCGGATCGGTGGCGGCCGAGCGCCGGCATCGCATTGAAACACTGCGGATCAGCGGATTTCACTCGGCCAAAGCGGGCCGATCACTGGACAAAGGCGTCCATCGTTAGGGGCAAGGCCCCGAGCGGTGCGACGCCTTTTTTCGTTCTGGCCCTTTATGACTCGCGACGAGGTAGTGATGACGCGCAACAAAGTAACCCGCAATGGCCCCGCCCGGCTGGTCCTGAGCCTGGCGGTCGGCATTTCGATCGGCCTCGCCGGGGCCTTGGCTCCCGCACGGGCGGAGGTCGGCCCTGCGGAGAAAGAGGATCTGAAGTTCGGCTTCATCAAGCTGACGGACATGGCCCCGCTCGCCATCGCCTACGAGAAGCGATTCTTCGAGGACGAGGGGCTCTATGTCACCCTCGAGGCCCAGGCCAATTGGAAGGTGCTGCTCGACCGCGTGATCGACGGCCAGCTCGACGGTGCCCACATGCTCGCCGGCCAACCCCTGGCGGCGACCATCGGCTTCGGCACCGCGGCGGCGATCGTCACCCCGATCAGCATGGATCTCAACGGCAACGGCATCACCGTCTCCAACGCCGTGTGGGAGGAGATGAAGGCCGACATACCTAAGGGACCCGACGGCAAGCCGGTCCATCCCATTTCAGCCAGCGCGCTCAAGCCGGTGGTCGCCAAGTACAAGGCCGCGGGCAAGCCCTTCAAGATGGGCATGGTGTTCCCGGTCTCGACCCACAACTACGAGCTGCGCTACTGGCTCGCCGCCGGCGGCCTGAACCCCGGCTACTATGCCCCGGAAAAGGGCGATACGGACGGGCAGATCGACGCCGACGTGCTGCTCTCCGTGACCCCGCCGCCGCAGATGCCGGCGACGCTGGAGGCCGGGACCATCGACGGCTACTGCGTCGGCGAGCCCTGGAACCAGCAGGCGGTGTTCAAGGGCATCGGAGTCCCGGTCATCACCGACTACGAGATCTGGCCCAACAACCCGGAGAAGGTCTTCGGGATGACCGAGGGCTTCATCCAGGAGAACCCGAACACCACGGTGCGCATCGTCAAGGCGATGATCCGCGCCGCCAAATGGCTGGACGAGGACAACAACGCCAACCGCGCCGAGGCGGTGAAGATCCTCGCCCAGCCGAACTACGTCGGCGCCGACGCCGAGGTCATCGCCAACTCCATGACCGGAACCTTCGAGTACGAGAAGGGCGACAAGCGCGAGGTCCCCGACTTCAACGTCTTCTTCCGCTACAACGCGACCTACCCCTATTACTCGGACGCGGTCTGGTACCTGACGCAGATGCGTCGCTGGGGTCAGATCGCGGAGCAGAAGCCGGACGCCTGGTACATGGACACCGCCAAGCAGGTCTACCGCCCGGACATCTACCAAAAGGCGGCGGAGGCCCTGATCGCCGAGGGCAAGATGTCTGCCTCCGACTTCCCCGACTTCGCCACCGAGACCGGTTTCCGACCCAAGGAGACCGGCTTCATCGACGCGATCGACTACGACGGGACCCAGCCCAACACCTATCTCGACAAGCTCGAGATCGGGCTCAAGGGCGACGCCAAGCTGTAGCCGCGGCGCGGGTCGGTTGAAGCGCCGGCCCGCGCGGTGCACACCGCAGATTTTCGGAGATCGATGCCATGAACGAAGCCGTTGCAGCCAGGACCCCGCTGTTGGCGAGGCTGCCCCGCGGAACCCCGGGCAAGTGGGGCGAGACCCTGGTGCGGCGCCTGGTGGTGCCGCTCCTCGGGCTGTGGAGCGCCGGGGCGGCGCGGGTGGAGACCTCGCTCGGCCAGCTCCCCGGACCCACTGCGGTTTGGGGCCAGGCGGTCGCGCTCTATGAGGCGCATGCCGCAGAACGGGCCAAGGAGGCGGACTTCTATGCCCGCCAGGACGAGCGCAACGCCAAGCGCCTGGCCGCTGACCCGAAGGCCGAGGTCAAGATCCGTCCCTACACCGGCTCGCCGACCTTCATTGACCAGATCGGGACCAGCCTCAAGACGGTCGCGGTCGGCTTCGTGCTCGCCTCGCTGATCGCCATCCCGCTCGGTATCCTGTGCGGCATGAGCGCCACGCTCTATTCCGCCATGAATCCGCTGATCCAGGTGTTCAAGCCGGTTTCCCCGCTCGCCTGGCTGCCGCTGGTCACCATCATCGTCAGCGCCCTGTACGTAAGCGACGACCCGTTGTTCGCCAAGTCGTTCGTGATCTCGGCCATCACCGTGACCCTGTGCTGCCTGTGGCCGACCCTGATCAACACCACCGTCGGCGTCGCCACCGTCGACAAGGACCTGATGAATGTCAGCCGCGTGCTGCGCCTGTCCTTCGCCAAGCAGACGGTCAAGATCATCCTGCCCTCGGCCATGCCCATGATCTTCACCGGGCTGCGCCTGAGCCTGGGGATCGGCTGGATGGTGCTGATCGCCGCCGAGATGCTGGCGCAGAACCCCGGGCTCGGAAAATTCGTGTGGGACGAGTTCCAGAACGGCTCGTCCGAGTCGCTGGCGCGGATCATGGTCGCGGTGCTGACCATCGGCATCCTCGGGTTCTTCCTCGACTGGGGCATGCTGCTGCTCCAGCGCCACTTCTCCTGGGACAAGCAGGCGGTGCTGCGCTGAGCGCCGCCGCCCTTAGTCAACGCCACTCCTCCGGGGACCCGCAATGAGCGCCTATCTCAAGATCGACCACATCGGCATCACCTTCAACACCGCCCAGGGGCCGCTCACCGTGCTCGACGACGTGACCCTCGAGATCGCCCAGGGCGAGCTCATCTCGCTCATCGGTCACTCCGGCTGCGGCAAGTCCACCGTGCTCAACATCGTCGCCGGGCTGCTGGAATCGACCCGGGGCGGGGTCCTGCTCGAGGAGCGCGAGGTGCGCGACCCGGGACCGGACCGCGCGGTGGTGTTCCAACAGCACTCGCTGCTGCCCTGGCTGACGGTCTACGACAACGTGCGCCTGGCGGTCGACCAGGTCTTCGGGCGCGCCAAGACCCGCAAGGAGCGACACGCCTGGACCCTGCACAACCTGGAGCTGGTGCACATGGAGCACGCACTGGACCGCCGTCCGGGTGAGATCTCCGGGGGCATGAAGCAGCGCGTCGGCATCGCCCGGGCGCTCGCGATGGAGCCCAAGGTGCTGCTCATGGACGAGCCCTTCGGCGCCCTTGACTCGCTGACCCGCACCCACATGCAGGACTCGCTCATGGAGATCCAGGCGCGGCTCAACAACACCGTCATCATGATCACCCACGACGTCGACGAGGCGGTGCTGCTCTCCGACCGCATCGTCATGATGACCAACGGCCCAAACGCAACCGTCGGCCAAGTGCTGCATGTGGACCTGCTGCGTCCGCGCGACCGTCTGGCACTCGCGGAGGACCCGACCTACAACCACTACCGCGCCGAGGTGGTGAAGTTCCTCCACGAACGCCACGCCAAGCCGGGTGTGCCGCAGGCCCGTCCCGTCGCCAGCAGCCCGCCGAAGCTGCGGCTCGCCGCCAATGGCTGAGCATCCGCGTCGCCGCCGCGACTCCGTCACTCGCTTGAGGTAGTACGACGATGAACAGGATCCCCGACTGGCTGCGGCGCGTCGTCCACGTCCACGGCGGCGCGTCCCTGGAGAAGACCCGTCTCAACCTGGGATTCATCCCGCTGACCGACTGCGCCCCCTTGGTCATCGCGCTGGAGAAGGGCTGGTTCGCCAAGTACGGTCTGAAGGTGGAATTGTCCAAGGAGACCTCCTGGGCCAATGTCCGCGACAAGGTCGCCATCGGCATCCTCGACGGGGCGCAGATGTTGGCCCCGATGCCGATCGCCAGCACGCTCGGGATCGGTCCGGTGGAGAAGCCGACCATCACCGCACTCTCCCTGGACCTCAACGGCAACGCCATCACCGTCTCGCACGACCTCTACGAGCAGATGCGCAGCGTCGACCCGGAGGGCATGATCCGGCGCCCCTGCGGCGCCGAGCCGCTGCGGCGGGTGATCGAGGAACGCGCCGC
>JBGSTR010000014.1:0-4840 GCA_041736365.1 Chromatiaceae bacterium
CGTCGTTCGCGGCATCAACCGGCGCGACTGGCTGCGCGGCGGACCCCAGGCCTTCATTGCACCCGAGGCGTTCGCGCAGCGCTTGCCGACGTGGCGGGGCTACCTCTGGGCGGGCCGCGGATTCGACTGGACAGAGCGTCACGCGCAGGAAGCGCTCGATCTGATTCGTGCCGGCCCGCAGCGGTTTGCTCCACGCGACCGCGACCGCCTGGGCGCGACCTGGATCCACGGGTTGGGCGGTGCCGACCAGGAGATCACCGTACCCCTGAGCCATACCGAGGGCCATCTGCTGGTGGTGGGTACCACAGGGTGCGGCAAGACGCGGCTGTTCGACCTTCTCGTCACCCAGGCGGTGCTGCGCGGCGAGGCGGTGGTGATCCTCGACCCCAAGGGCGACCAGGGTCTGCGTGCCGCCGCCGAGCGCGCCTGCACCCTCGCGCTGGCACCAGAGCGCTTTGTCTACTTCCACCCCGCCTTCCCCGCCGAGTCCGTTCGGCTCGATCCCCTGCGAAACTTCCAGCGCGCCACCGAGCTCGCGAGCCGCGTCGCCGCCCTCATCCCGTCCGAGACCGGCAACGACCCCTTCAAGGCATTCGGCCAGATGGCCTTGAGCCATGCGGTGCACGGGCTCCTGGCGGTCGAGGAGCGGCCTACCCTGGTCACCCTACGCCGGTATCTGGAGGGAGGGGCGGAGTCCCTGGTAGTGCGAGTGCTGGAGCGCTATTTCGACCAGCACCTGGCGAACTGGCAGGAGCATGCCGGCCCCTACGTTGGCAAATTGCGCGATCGCACGCAGCGCGCCAAGGGCCTCCTGCGCTTCTATCGCGAAAAGGTCCGACCCGCGCAGCCCTCAACCGTGGTGGACGGCCTCGCGGGTCTTCTCGACCACGAGGCAGTGCACTTCGGCAAGATGATCGCGAGCCTCATGCCGGTGCTGGTGATGCTGACCTCGGGGAACCTGGAGGGGCTCCTTTCACCCAACGAAGCCGATCCCGGCGACCCGCGTCGTGCCGCGTCCCTGGGGGAAATCATCGCCCGACGCGAAGTGCTCTACGTGGGCCTCGATAGCCTGTCGGACCCCATCGTGGGCAGCGCCATCGGCTCCATGCTCACGGCCGATCTCGCGGCCGTGGCCGGCGCCATCTACAACAACGAGCCACGTCCCAAGCCGGTCGACATCTTCATCGACGAGGCGGCCGAGACCGTCTCGGACCCACTGATCCAGGTGCTCAACAAGGGCCGGGGAGCGGGTCTGCGGCTTACCATCGCCACTCAGACCTTCGCCGATTTCGCCGCCCGCATGGGCCGCGAGGACAAGGCGCGCCAAGTCCTCGGCAACCTCAACGGCCTGATCGCCATGCGCGTGATCGATGCCAAGACCCAGGAGTACATCGCCGAGAGTCTGCCCGCGGTGCGCTTGTGTACCCTGGTGCGCAGCCAGGGCTCCACCACCGCCAACGACGAGCCGTTGCTCTACACCGGCAATGCCGGCGAGCGACTGGACGAGGAGGAAGCGTCGCTCTTCCCCGCAGCGCTCTTGGGCGAGCTGCCCAACTTCGAATACCTGGCGCGTTGGCCGGGCGGTCGCGTCACCAAGGGCCGGTTGCCGATCCTCGGCGAGCCCGTCGCCGTCGCACCATTGCCGTGAGAGTAGCGATGACCAACCTGCCCCGCGGAGAGCCACCTGATGTGGGATAGGCCGTCCGCGGGCGAGCGGGGCGGGGTGTGGCTGTGGGCGGTTGCCTCCACCGTCGTGTTGTTTTTCCTCGAGCTCATCCTATTCGCGTCGTTCATTCCAGGCGATTGGTCGCGCTCGATCGCCGAGAGGGAAGGGCGCTGGCTGGCGGTGGCTTACGGACCCGAGTCCGCGGCGGCAATCCAGTCACGGGCGACCGGCTGGTACGATGCGCTGTTCGTCGAGACCGGTATTGCACCCTGGACCTATCGGTTGGTCGCGACGGGACCGGGTGTGGAATCCGGCCAAGGGCTCGAGTCGATCGGCGAAAGCCCGGTCTGGACCTGGCTGCGGGGGCGGCTTGATGTCATCTGGGGCGCCTTCGCCCAGGCCATTCAGCGCGTTGTGGTGCTGTTCTCGTGGTGGCCCTTTCTGGCGATCCTGCTGGGGGCCGCGCTGGCGGACGGGTGGCTGCGACGGCGCATCCGCCAATACGCCTTTGTATACGCGAGTCCGCTGGTACACCACGCCGCCGTTTCGACGCTGCTGTTGCTCTGGATTGGCGCCGGGCTGCTCCTGTTCGCGCCGATCCCGATTCCCGCCCTGGCGGTGCCTGCCCTGTGCGGACTCTCCGCGCTCTTGGTGGACGTCGGGCTGACCAACGCCCAGAAGCGGCTGTAGGTCGGCGCGTGGTCGGGTTGCGGCAATTTCGCGACGAATCGGCGCCACGAGTGCAGCGGCGGAGGCGCGGAGTGACCGGACCTCTACGTCTTGCGGCTGAGTCTGAATGGGTAGGCGGAGCGATTTACTGGGCGGTCAGATCGCCATCCGCTGCAAAGGCACCATTTTCAGCCGTATTTCTCCATCGCGAGGTCCGGTCTGGCCGCGGCACCATGGCGTCACGTGAGCACCTCCGCCCCGGCGCGCCATGGAGACCCTCGATTTTCCTCATCACATCGATGAGCCGCCTACGCTGCTCCTCTGGCGCTTGGACGACCTGATGCCGCTGGTGCTGGCGCTGGTCGGCGGCATCCTGGCCGATCGGCTGCTGATCGCACTCGCCCTCGGTGTCCTTTTTGCCCACGGCTACCGCAAGTTCCGTGACCGCCAGGCCGACGGCTATGCCCTGCATCTTCTCTACTGGCTGGGCCTGATACCGCTCGCGGCTCGCACCATCCCCAATCCCTTTGCCAGACGCTACATGCCGTGACGCTGAACGAGCTCCTGGCGACTTGGCGGGGCACGACCCTGGAGAACCGCGTCTGGCGGATCGCGATCCTGGTGCTGGTGGTCGCGAACCTGGTCCTGGTGGGACTGGTCGGCCAGGTGGAGCGCACCGTGGTGCTGGTTCCGCCCGTGCTGGAGGGGGAGGTGACCGTTGCCCGGGATCGCGCGAGCCAGGAGGTGGAGGAGGCCTGGGGTCTCTATGTGGCCGAGCTCCTCGGCAACGTCACCCCGGCGACCGTCGAGCCGCTGACCCGCGTCCTCGATCCCCTGTTCGCCGGCGGGCTGCGCCGCGAGGTGATGAAGGCGATCGCCGCGCAGACCGAGGCCATCAAGCGCGAGAACGTCTCCATGCGCTTCTCGCCCCGGCAGGTCGGCTACGACACAGCCACGCGCACCGTCTTTGTCACCGGTACCCACCGCACGGAGGGTCCGGCGGCGCAACCGGTGAGCAACGAGCGAACCTACGAGGTGCGGGTCGAGTTCCGCAATTACCGGCCCCTCATCACCCATCTCGATGTCTATCGCGGCGACCGACGATCACCCGGCGACCGCCCGAGCGGGGACGGCCGAACGGAGGACACACGATGAGGGGACGCCCATACTTCATGCTGCTCGCGGCCCCGATCCTCGCCGCGACAGTCCAGGCCGAGACCGCCTTCGAGGTGCCCGTGGTGCCCTGCTCACTCCTCGACGGACGGTGCGGCGATGCCTCTTCCCGATCCGTCGTCAACGGGGCCTGGGCCCAGCCGTCTCGGGGCGGTCTTATCCGTACCCTGACGAGCGGGCCGTGCAGGGTAGGTGAGCGCATTGCGGCCCGTGTAACGCCGGTGGCCCTGGAGCTCGGTCCCCGCCTCGTCTCCGCGAGCCCCGGCACCACGGTCCTGGTCGAAATCGCCATCGGCCATCTCAACCGCATCGTGACACCCTTCGCGAGCCCGGTGATCCACACCGTCTCGCTCGCCTCTACCCAAGTGGAGGGCAGCGTCGTCTACGTCGCCACCGATTCGGAGGAGCCCGTGGCCCTCTATGTCAGCGAGGCTCCGGGGAGCGCCACGGCTTTGTCCCTAACCCTGGCCCCGCGCTACGTGCCGCCGCGCGAGGTTCGCCTCACCGTGCCTGGCTACAGCCGCCCGAATCCAGCGGCTTCCACTCCCAAAGGGGTTTCCGCCGGAGACTCGCCCGCGTTCGCCAATGCGGCCGCGTCCGACGTCGCCGGGGGCGCCCACCCCTATGTGGCCGGGATCGTGGAGCTGTTGCGCGGCATGGCCCAAGGTCGGGTTCCGCCCAGCTACGAGGTCCGGAAGGGGGCAGGCACGGCCAAGGTACGCTGCGCGGAGGGACTGAAGCTCCGCAAGACCCAACTCACCGAGGGTCCGTCGTCGAGCGTAGTGACCGCTGCGGTGCGCAACGGGAGCGGGCGTACCATCGGCGTCGATCAGTACGCCTGCGATATTGACAATCGCATCGTTGCGGCGGTTGCGGCGTGGCCGCGCAAGGTGCTCGCCCCGGGCGAGGAGACGGAGGTCTTCCTGGTTCTCGCCCGGGGTGATCGTACGCGTGAGCCAGCGGGCAGACCCCGATGAGCCTGCGCGAGGGGTGGGAGAACCTCTCGCCCAACGCCAAGCGCGCCGCAGCCCTGGGCGGTGGCCTACTCGTCGTCGTCGCGATAACGGCGGGGAGCCTTCTGATCGCGCCTCCGACCTCCCGGGACCCATACGCCCAATCTCCCCGAGATACCCTGGTGCGCAACATCCTCACCGATGCGGATCCGCGCCAATTGGGGATGGAGGCCCTGGTGAACCGGTTGGAGCGCATGGAGAGACGCATGGGCGAGCTGCACCGGAAGATGGAACGCGACGCCAAGGCCGTGCCCGCAGCGCCTTCGACTGATCCGGCGCCGGGCGCCGCCGATCGCGACCAGGCCCTGGGTCACGCCCT
>JBGSTR010000041.1:0-2214 GCA_041736365.1 Chromatiaceae bacterium
GCCGAGGTCGAGGCCGCGGATCTGGCGCAGCGCCCCATCGGCAGTCTCTCGGGCGGGCAGCTGCAGCGGGTCTTGCTCGCGCGCGCGCTGGTTGGCTCTCCCAAGCTGCTGATTCTCGACGAGCCGACTGCGAACATCGACCAGCGCATGGAGGGCGACATCTTCGATCTACTCGCGACCCTCAACGACCGGCTAACCATCCTTGTGGTTTCCCACGACATCGCGTTTATCTCCAGCTACGTGAAACGGGTCGCCTGCCTGAACCGGACGCTGATCTGCCACACCACCGATGCGGTGGACGGGGATGTGATCCACGACCTCTATGGCGATGCCGTGCGCTCGGTCGCACACCGGCATTGAGCGTGACCACATCCAATTCGTCCGCGCGTATCGAGCGCGACTGGACCGTATCATGAGCGAATTTTTCGTGGCCCTGGCCGACCAACGATTCCTGCAGGTCGCGCTCCTGGCGGGTCTGCTCGCGAGCATCGGCTGCGGCGTGATGGGGACCTTCGTGGTGGTCAAGCGCATCGCGTTCCTGGCCGGCGGCATCGCCCACTCGGTGCTCGGCGGCATGGGCGCGGCGGTGTACTACGGGTTCGATCCGCTGCTGGGTGCCCTCATCGCCGCGGTGGTGTCCGCGCTCATGATCGGCACCGTACGCCTCCTGTGGAAGACCCAGGAGGACACCATGATCGGCGCCCTGTGGGCCATCGGCATGGCGATCGGCATCCTCTACATCTCCAAGACGCCCGGCTACTCGTCGGACCTGATGAGCTTCCTGTTCGGCAATATCCTGCTGGTCCCGAGTCGCGAGATCTGGTTCATGTCCGGACTGGACCTGATCCTCGTGCTGACCGTGGCACTGTTCTACCGGCAGTTCCTGGCGGTGACGTTCGACGAGGAATTCGCGCGCCTACGCGGTGTGCCGGTCGCCTTCTTCTACCTGCTGATGTTGTGTCTGGTGGCGGTGACCGTGGTGCTGCTGATCCAGGTCGTCGGGCTGATCCTGGTGATCGCCCTGTTGACCCTACCGGCGGCCATCGCGGGTCACTATGTCCATTCACTCGGCGCGATGATGGTGATCGCGACCCTGCTGGGGGGGCTCTTCACCTCGGCGGGGCTGGCGCTGTCCTATGGGCCGGATCTACCGGCCGGACCGACGATGGTCCTGCTCGCCGGTGGCGTCTACGTCTTGTCTGCGGTCGTGAGCCGCTGGGTGGCGGCACACCGGGCGATGCGTCGCGCAACCACTCGCGTGCCGGCGCAGGGCGCCCGATGAGCGCCGCCGGCCCGGCACAATCGACCGAACCCTGGAACACCCCGAGGATTTAGAGCGATGCACCCAACCACCCCGCGCCTTTCTCTACTCGCCCCGCTGTTGTCGGGCCTCCTCTGGCCCGCGTTCGCAGGTGCGGGCGAGCCGGCGGCCCCGGCAGGCCACGTACACGGTGTGGCCCATCTCGACATCAACGTCGAGGGCTCCGAGATCGCGGTGAAGCTGAGTGCCCCGTCGGCCACCCTGGTGGGGTACGAGCGCGCCCCGCAGACACCGGACGAGCGCCAAACGTTGCGCCTGGCAGCGGAGAACCTAAAGACCGGCGACGCGCTCGTGCGCTTCAATACGGAGGCCGATTGCGTCCTCCTGAAGGCCGACGTCGATGCTGACCCCGGCGGCACCAAGCGCGGCAAAGGCGCGGGCGGGCATTCCGATCTAGGCGCCAGCTACCGCTTCAGCTGCGGCCAGCCCGCCGCGTTGAGCTCCGCCGCACTGGGCCTTTTCGTGGGCTTCCCGGCCCTGGAACGGGTGTTGATTCGCTATGCGACCCCCGGCGGACGCGGTGACGCCGAGCTTACGCCCCGAAATCCCGTCGTCTCCTTCGTGCCCCTATACTAGTGAGCTTCGCGTGCGCGACCGGGCGAATCGAGCCGACCTCGCAGCCGGCTTACACACCGAACGCGGGACTGAGCGAAAGGTTGGATCGCGGTTCGAGAATGGATCGCACGGAAGAATGCACAGCTTGCCAGTTGACTGATCCGGATCGGCTTTCCGGATGCCCCGCGGACGTAGCGCGACGAGACACAGAAGCGAATGGGTGTGAACGGGCACGGAATCGAACGGTGTATTCGGCGTCCGCGCGGGGCGCACGGGCGGCTGTTCGCAGCACTGTTGGCACTACCGCTCATGACCGCGGCGGCCGCCCCGGCACCGGA
>JBGSTR010000058.1:0-6451 GCA_041736365.1 Chromatiaceae bacterium
CGCGTTCGGCGCCGCGCTCCTGGCGTTGGGTGGCGCCGGGCTCGACCCGGGCTCGATGTCTGCGATCCCGGAAATCGACCTGCGCTGATTCCCGGACCGTCTCGCCGCGCCGATCGTCCCGTGTCGGAGGGCCCCGCAAACCCGACTAAATCCATGTTGTTTTTTCGGCGGTTTGGGTTTGAATCAGAGCAGGGCTCGGCGGCAACACGACCGCGTACGCGGTCCCGGCGGAGGAACCCCTTTTCCAGTCCGATCCACCAAGGAGACGAGCCATATGCCGTATCTGCTCTTGATCGTGGAGCCGCGCGGGCAGCGCGCCGAACGAACGGAAGAAGCCGGGCGCGAGGCCTATGCGCAGATGGTGCGTTTCGGCGAGGGACTGGCGGCGCGCGGCCTGTTGCGTGCCAGCGAATCGCTTCGCCCAGACAGCCATGGCGCGCGCGTTCAGGTGCGCAACGGAAAGCGAACCGTCCTGGATGGCCCCTTCACCGAGACCAAGGAGATGATCGGCGGGTTTTTCCTGCTCGACAATCTCGATCACGAGCAGGCACTGGCAATTGCCGCCGAGTGTCCGGCGGCGCGATGGGCCACCGTAGAGGTGCGTGAAATCGCGCCGTGCTACGTCGGATGAGCCCTTCACGTTGCTGGTTGTGGGCCGCGAATTCACCGGCGCCGGTCCGCCGATGACCGCGTTCGTACTCGACTTACTGCTCTGGTTCTGCGCCATCGGCAGCGGTTTGATCGCAGGCGTGTTCTTTGCTTTTTCCGCCTTTATCATGAGCGCCTTTTCCCGCATCCAGCAAAGCGACGGCATCGCTGCCATGCAGTCGATCAATACGATCATTCTTGGCTCGCTATTCATGCCCGTATTCTTAGGAACGGCATTCGCGAGTCTGATACTGGTCGGGTTCGCCGTCCTCGACTGGGGCGGGCTCGGCAGCACGGCGACGGTCGCCGCGGGCGTAATCTATCTGGTGGGAATGTTCGTCTGCACCATCGCCTTCAACGTGCCGCTGAACAATGCGCTGGCCAATACCGAGCCTACCGCCGCGGACGCGACCGAGCTTTGGACCCGCTACCTCGGTGAATGGACATTCTGGAACCATGTACGCACGGTTTCATCACTGGTCGCCTGCGTGCTGTTCGTCTACGTCATTACGCTACAGTGAGGAAGGCATCATGCACGTTCGAATCGTTCGGTGGGTCAGTCTTTTCACTGCCGCCGTAACGCTCGGCGCATTGACCGCACACGTGTTCGAGCTGCCCAATAAACTCCTACTGGAAGGAAGCCTCTGGCTTGCCGTGCAGCAGAACCTCTATCGCGGCTGGGGGCCGTTCGTTGCCCCTTTCGAGCTTACGGCCATCTTTACGACTTGGTTGCTGTCGTTCTTGGTGCGCAAACAGCGCCCGATTTTCGGTCTTACGCTGCTTGCGGCGAGCCTGCTGAGCGTGACACTCGGGGTCTTTTTCGTCCTAAATGCCCCCGTGAACGCAGCATTCGCCGCCTGGACGATCCAAACGCTGCCGGCGGACTGGTCTGACTACCGATGGCGCTGGGAGCTCGGTCACGCAATCGGTTTCGGGTTGGTTCTGATCGCCTTCATCGCGCTGTTGCGAGGACAGTTCCTCGCCCAGCCACGGAGTCGCCAGCCGGGCTCAGGTCCTGCCGTGGTGGACTAGTGGCCGCTCCTCGCGGGAGGTTGGTCGCCCGTCGCGGGGGGTCGAAGCCTCCTCCTCCCAACGATCCAACTGGTCCAGGATAGGTGTAATCGCCGGCGGCTCGGGATCTCCGGGCAGCAGGCGGACAAGCAACCCGCGATGCGAGACGTTCTCGACCAGCGGCGGCGGCCCTCCCGGCACTCCCGCCGACTCGAGGCTGACCACACCGTCGCCAAGCTCGGCGTCGATCCCCGACCACCAATCGAACAGACCGTTGCGCAGCTCGCTCGACCCTGCCTCGGCTGATGCCGCATTCAGGCCGTCCGCGAAGTCTGTCGCCGGGCCGAGCAGTCGACCGGCGATAGAGACTACGGGGATCGCGGGCGGCCATGACCGGGCGTTGAGATCGCGCAGAAAGTCGCTCTCCGGACGCAAGTCGATCTTTGCCTCGCCGGTACCGTCGCGCAGCCCGGCGAACAGGGAAAAACGCCGCCCCTCGTAGGTGGAAAACTGGTCACGAAGCTCGAGCCAGACGCGCAGACGCGCCCATTCCGATCCCCGGTTCGGAGTGCCCACCAGGATCAAGCCCGCAACCGGGGCGCCGCCGAGTTGGGTTCGAGTTTCGACCGGATATCTCAGTCGGGACACGAAGTCGCGGATCACCAGCCCGCCCATGCTGTGCCCGATCAGCGCAACGGGGCGATGCGCGGGCAGCTCGGACCAATTGGCGGCCAGGTAGTCCGCGTCGCGATCGATGCCCTGATCGTTGGGGTAACGAAGCTCCCAAGTTGCGAAGCCTGCGGCGTCGAGGCGCGGGACCAGATCATCCCAGATCGTTCCCGGCTCATCGAGTCCGTGCACCAGGAGCACGGAGAGTCCGCGCGGCGCGGCAGGAGTGGTCCTGGGATAGATGCCGTGCCACCCTTCCACCGGCGCCATCTGCTCCGGAAACCACGCGTCCAGTCCATCGTGAACCAGCACGCGCAGCCGGCGCTCCTCACGCGGGTGTTGCTCGGCCCACCAAGTCCAAGCCGCCGCGGCAATAACCGCGCCGATCAGACCGATCAGCACACCGCGCCGCCAAGGCGTCACGCCGTTTGCTTCGCCTTCTCCAGTGCGCGGGTCAGCGCCTCGAAAATCAGCCGCCGAGCTTCCCGCTCATCGAGGTCCGGCACCTCCCAGCCCATGATCCGACAGTATTTGTCGACCAGATGGCGGACATCGTCTTCGAGCTCGCCGTAGTAGCGAGCCATTTCGATCTTTTCCAGCTCCGACATTTCGCGCTGCTCCAGTTGGATTGACACCGATCCCGAGATGGGCGCCCCGAGCAATCGAACAACGCTAGACGGGCCGGGGGGCACGGGCCGCCTTGTCCGGTGATCTGGAGGCCACCAACAAGGGAAACGCCACTCGATCGCATTTCCGGTCCGGGCCGGGATGGCCCGCCATTACGAGCGCCGAAAACGACTAGAAAAAGGAGCGGTCCGAGAGGCGTGCTCAAGGACCGCCGAGCCGATCGAATGCCAGGGGAGGCCTTGGATCTGCTTGTCTCGAGCCGACGCTAGTTGAACGTCACGTCGCCGCTGATGCTGTTGCGGATGGTCACGACTACGCCGTCGCCGACCTTGAGGGAGTCGAGCAGCGACTTGTTCTCCAGCTCGAAGGTGCGCGAGTTGTTGGGGCCCCTCACGTCGACGGTACCTGCGGCACGGTTCACGGCCACGATCTGACCCAACAGGGTAATCGTGTCGGTGATGGTGCCCGCCGGCCGGCTACCGGGTGCACGTTCGACATCCGTCGTCGCCACGCTACCCATGGAGCCGGCGTCGCGCCCGCGCTGAACCTCGATCAAGGCGGTGGTTGTCTCGGTGATGCTCACGCGGTTGCCGATCTTGATCCGATTCAGACGTGTGACCTCCGGCGGTGCATGCAGCACCTCGAACGTGCCGTCGTCCTTGCGGATCGTGAGCATCCGGGTATCCGTGTTGACGATGGTGACGACACCGTCGATCTGAGACTGGGCGCCGAAGGCCTTGATCGGCTCGTTGGTCAGCTGGGGCTCGGCATGAGCGGGAAGCGCGCTCAGCAAGGTGCTGAAGGCCGCGGCGAACAGGATGGATTTGGTGGACATGGGTATCGTCTCCTAGTGGTGAGTAAGGCAACAAGAATTTGCGCTCTCGCGAAGGGCGGAAGTATAGCCAGCCCTTGGGTTTAGCAACCGTTACGCGTCGTTAACCCGTCGATCGCCGCCACCCGCGGCCAAATTATCTTATTGAAAAATATCTCAATAGAGCGGAAGCAGCCATGGCACCAGCAGCACGCTCGCAACCCCGACGATCACCGTGAACGGAAATCCGACGCGGATGAAGTCGATAAAGCGATAGTTGCCGGCGGTTGCGACCAGTGTGTTGATCGGCGAGATCGGTGTCATGAATGCGCTGGACGAGGCCAATGCGATGATCATGGCGAAGGGATAGGGCGACGCCTTGAGGGCGCTCGCGACCGCCAGCGCCACCGGGATCATCAAGACCGCGTTGGCGGTATTGACGATAAACAGCCCCAGGATCACCGTAATTGCGAACAACAGGGCCAGGATGGCGTAGGGGCCGGCGTTCCCGACCACGCGCACCAATCCGTTCGCGGCAAGCTCTACCCCGCCGGTGCGCTCCAACGCGAGTGCCAACGGCATCATGCCGACAATCATGATCAGGCTCTTCCATTGGATGGAGCGGTAGGCCTTGTCAAGATCGATGCAGCGAAAGAGCCCCATCAGCAGACATCCGATCAGGGCGGCTTGGACATTCGGGACGATCCCGGTGGCCATCAGGAAGATGACCAAACCGAGCGTAAACAGTGCGTAGGGCGCCTTGCGGGCCGCGGGCAGGTACTCGTCGAACTCCCTGGGCAGGTTCAAGACCACCAGATCACGACTCAGATCCCGCAGGCGACGAATGGTCTTCCAGGGGCCGGCAAGCAACAGCGTATCACCGGCCTTCAGCGTGCGCTCACGCAGGCCGTGGGGCTCCAAGGCGTCGCGGCGCCTGCGGATTCCCACCAGTGCCAAGTCCGAGTGGGCGAGTGCCTCGGCCTCCGCGACGCTCTTGCCGACGAACTGGGATTCATAGGACAGCATGACCTCGACCAGCCCGACGTGCTGCGACTTATCCAGGAAGTAGCGGCCCGAACGCGGCAACACGTCCACCTCGTAACGCTCGGCAAGCTCCTCGGTGGCGAGGCCGGGCTTATCCACGTCGATCAACAGGATATCGCCTGCCAACAGGTAGCCCTCGTCGTTGCGGGGCAGCAGGCGCTTGGCCCGCCCAACGCCGCGTTCGATCAGCAGGATTCGGGCACCGGTCTCATTCGGGAGTTGAAGCTCGCCGAGCGCGCGCCCGAGCAGCGGGGAGCCGGGTCTAACCCGCAGCCGGTACTCGCGATCGGTGAGCCGATAGCGCTCGATCCAGTGCTTGAGCTTTGGTTGCGGGCGGTGGGCGGCGGAATCGGACGTAGACGCGCCCAGCCAACGGCTGGTCACCATCATGTAGACAATGCCAAGCACCAATATCGGGACGCCGAACGGCGTGAACGAGAAGAAGTTGAAGCCCTCGGCGCCGGTGCGCACGACCTCATAGTTGATCACCAGGTTCGGCGAGGTGGCCACCAAGGTCATCATGCCGCTGATCAGGGCCGCGTAGGCCATGGGCATCATGAGCTGACTGGGCGCAATCGCCGAGCGGCTGGCGATCCGCAGCACGACCGGGACAAAGATGGCGACGACGCCGGTCGAGCTCATTACGGACCCGAGGATGCCGACCGCCAGCATAAGCAACACGAGCAGACGCCGCGCGCTGTCGCCGCCGCGCCTGACCAGCCAGTCCCCAATCCCGCGCGCCACCCCGGTGCGCGCCAGTGCCTCCCCGATTACGAACATGGCGCCGATTAGGACGATATTGGGATTGCTGAAGCCGGCGAGCGCCTCCGGCACCGTGATGACGCCGGTAAAGGGGAGCAGCACCATCATGATCAGCGCCGCCGCATCCACCCTTGGCTTGTTCAGCGCGAACATCAGCACGGCGGCGCCGAGCAGAGCCAGTACAATCAAAAGGTCTGGATTCATTGAGTTTCCCGACAACGGCCTGTTAGGCCCGTTCATTCCGCGTAAGGCAACCCCGCGTTCGATCGCTCGCGAGTCCCGCGGACCGAGCGATCCTCGGATCTAGGATCGCAGACGAGCAGGACGAAATAAGCGAAATGCCCGGCGAAGTCCATGCCGCCGAGGGGCCGCCTCTCCGCGACACTCACATCACTAAGAAAAGGCCGGTCGGGAAATCGAGCTCGGAAACGATTGGCTAAGCGCCGATTTCGGGGTTCAGGCAAGGCCTTGCCGCGTCGCATTTACCGGTCGCCTGTATACGCCAGCGGCGCGTGCGGCAAGGATATTGACCAAAGCGCCATGCTTTGCGGCAGCGTCAACCCGGGGAACGATCGGCACCAAGCCAACGATCCCGCTTCTTTCGGTTGCGTCGGTGGACAAAATCGAGTGATTCTTGCCTTCTACCACCGCTAGATCAAGGATCCCGTTCCCAGTGTCCAAGCTCTCCGGCGCGGCATTTCGCTGGCGCAACAACCCAAGGGAGATGCTGATCGAGTCCATCCATGCATTTGATCAGCTCGCCTTCCCGGAGTCGCGACTCTGCGCGCGAGGCGTGGCGCGGATGCATGACAGCAGCATCGAGGCGCACGGCGCGGGTCGCGGCGGGGGGGCCGGATTCATCGATCGGCTACCGGTGCC
>JBGSTR010000070.1:0-2217 GCA_041736365.1 Chromatiaceae bacterium
GCCGGTGCCGATCAGCGCCCCGTCGAGGCTGGTCCGCCCGGCGACGCGGAGCCTGCGATCGTTGAGCTGGGCGCCCTGCCCGCGTGCGGCGGTGAACATCTCCTCGCGCAGGGGGTCGTAGACGACGCCGCACTCAAGCTGACCGCGATGTCGCAGCGCGATCGAGACCGAAAACTGCGGGAAACCGTGGAGATAGTTGGTGGTGCCGTCGAGCGGGTCGATGATCCACTGGTACTCGCTGTCGCCCTGCGCGCCGCTCTCCTCCGCGAGGATCGCGTGCTGGGGAAACCTGGCGCTCAGCTCCTGGATGATCACCGCCTCGGCATTGCGGTCGACCTCGCTGACGAAATCGTTGCGACTCTTCGACTCGACCTTGATCTGATCGATTCGGTCGCTGTAGCGCAGCAGGACCTTTCCCGCGCCGCGTGCCGCACGGACCGCAATATTGAGCATCGGATGCATGGTCGGCAAAGATAACCGAAGCACCGCCTGCATCATAGATTGACAATGCGGCAATATTCTGAAGAAGTGCCGCCCCATGAGCGAACCCAACACCAAATCGCTGGCGCGTATCCGCTTCGTCCTGGTCGAGACCACGCACACCGGAAATATGGGTGCGGTGGCTCGGTCGATGAAGACCATGGGCTTGTCGCGGCTCGAGCTGGTGCGACCCAAACAACCCCCGGACGCCGAGGCGCTGGCCCGGGCCTCGGGAGCGGATGACGTGCTGGAACGGGCCGGGACCCACGACACGCTGAGCGAGGCGCTGACCGGGTGTCGCCTGGTGGTCGGCGCAAGTGCCCGGCTGCGGACCATCGAGTGGCCGCAGCTTGCGCCGCACGAGGCCGCGCGAGCGCTGCTGGAGGAAGCGGAGCACGGGGAGGTCGCACTGTTGTTGGGTCGCGAAAGCTCCGGCCTGACCAATGCCGAGCTCGCTTGCTGCCACTACCTAGTGCACATCCCCACCAACCCGGAATTCCGCTCGCTGAACGTGGCCGCGGCCGCCCAGGTGCTGGCCTACGAGATTCGCCGCAACTGGCTGGAACGGGCCGACAGTCCAGCGGAGGCGGAAACTAGCCGCGATTTGGCCACGGCGGACGAGCTGGAAGGCCTGCACAATCATTTTGCCGAGGCCATCTTCGATCTCGGCTTCAGCGACCCGAGTCAGTCGAAAAAGCTGCTGATGCGCTTGCGAAGGCTGTTCAATCGCGCCCGATTGGACCGAATCGAGCTCAACATCCTGCGTGGAATCTTGAGCGCCGCCCAAGGACGCAAGACGCCCGGGCGGTTTGCGCGCCAGGTCTCGGGGCCCGAGCCCTGTCCCAAGACGCAGGAGGGCGCGGATCCGGGCTGAGCCGGTGGGAAGATGCCGAGTCAAGCCATCCCCGGCTTGAATCAGCTCGCGCTTCCGAGGCGCAACTCGTTGAGCGCTCCATGTTCAACGGCTGAGTGCCGCTGAAAATGGCGCGCCATCCTTGGCCCGCACGGACTTCGACTGGCGCATAATGCGGCCCTGCTGCTCCCGGCTTGGAACGCGTGACGGAAACGCCGACTAAATGCCGTCCCGGCATTTAATCAGCTCGCGGTCCGAGAGGCGCGACTCTCAGGTCGCTCCATTTCAAGCACTTAAGGTGCTCGAAAATGCCGGACCATCCCTGGCCCGGACGGGAAACGCTTTAAATCGGCGTTTCCTAAGCCGGAATCGGGCGAGCGGAGCCATTCAACAAGGATCAACATGTTTCAGCGACTGCGAGAGGATATAGCCTGCGTCTTCGAGCGCGACCCGGCTGCGCGCAACGCCTTCGAGGTGGTGACCACCTACCCCGGGGTGCATGCGGTCGTGGCGCATCGGCTTGCGCACGCGCTGTGGCGGCGCGACCTTAAATGGCTGGCGCGGGTCCTGTCGAACATAGCCCGCTTGTTTACCGGCATCGAAATCCACCCCGGCGCGGTGATCGGCCGGCGCTTCTTCATCGATCACGGCATGGGCGTGGTCATCGGCGAGACCGCGGTGATCGGCGACGACTGCACCCTCTACCACGGGGTGACACTCGGCGGCACCAGTTGGAACAAGGGCAAGCGCCACCCCACGTTGGGACGCGACGTGGTGGTCGGCGCCGGCGCGAAGGTGCTGGGACCCATCCTGGTCGAGGACGGCGCACGCATCGGCTCCAACGCGGTAGTCGTCAAGCCGGTGCCCCCGGGGGCGTCGGTGGT
>JBGSTR010000087.1:0-2360 GCA_041736365.1 Chromatiaceae bacterium
GATGAGCTGGACGCGGCGGTGCGCGCGCTGGAGCAGGAGCGGCAAGGTATCGAGCAGCAGATCCAGTCTACCCAGCAGGGTCTCGATACCCTGAGGCTGGAGCGCCAGGAGCGTCTGGTGCGCCGCCGCACGCTCGAGGAGCAGCTCGCCGAGGCCGGCAGCTCTCCGGTGACGGTGCTGGAGGCCATCGACCCCGCCGCAAGCGAGCAAGGGTGGCAGGACGAGCTGGCCAAGATCGGCGTCCGCATCCAGCGCCTGGGCGCGATCAACCTGGCCGCCATTGACGAGTTCCAGGAGCAATCCCGGCGCAAGGAATACCTGGACGCCCAGCACGCGGACATCTCGCGCTCCCTGGATACCCTGGAGCAGGCGATCCGCAAGATCGATCGGGAGACCAGGAGCCGTTTCCGGGATACCTACGATCAGGTCAACCACGGCTTCCAGCAGTTGTTCCCGCGCCTGTTCGGCGGCGGCCACGCCTATCTGGAGCTTACCGACGAAGATCTGCTGGAGACCGGGGTGGGGGTCATGGCGCGCCCGCCGGGAAAGCGCAACTCCAGCATCCATCTGCTCTCCGGCGGCGAGAAGGCGCTGACCGCGGTGGCGCTGGTATTCGCCATCTTCCAGCTCAACCCGGCCCCGTTCTGCATGCTGGACGAGGTCGACGCCCCCTTGGACGACGCCAACGTGGGCCGCTATTGCGAGCTGGTCCGATCCATGTCCGATCAAGTCCAGTTCATCTTCATCAGTCACAACAAGGTGACGATGGAGATCGCGGAGCAATTGCTCGGCGTGACCATGCACGAGCCGGGTGTGTCGCGTCTGGTTACGGTGGACGTGGAGGAGGCCGCGCGAATGGCGGCGGTGTCCTGATGGCGATATTCGCCATGCGGCCCGCGCCGCCACGGCAACTTGCCGGACAGCGCTCGGCGCCCGTTGTTATACTCGCCTGCCATCCGAATCCATGTTGAAGCCTCGATACGAATGGAAGCCGATACCGTCCGTCTGATCCTGATCGTCGTTGGCGTCGCCGCCATCCTCGCGCTCTATCTCTGGGAACGCAGCCGCTCCGGGGATGATCAAGAGGAGGACTACGCCGAGGATTACGCCGACGAGTACGGCGACGCAGACGCCGATATGCGCCGCGGAAACAAACGCGAGCCTAACCTGGGCGAGCTGGATTCGGACGATGCGCGCGGCGGCGGGGCCTGGGGCGCATCGCGCGATCACAGCGACCGCGCGGCGGACGACGACTCCTCCGCGTCGTGGGACGACGAGGACGACGAGGACGATGCGCAGAGCGGGCCGCAACCCTTGCTCATCCAGCTCATCGTGTCGACTCGCGGGGCAGACTTCGAGGGGCCGGACATCCTGGAAGTGGCGGAGACCTGCGGCCTGCGGCCGGGAGAGATGGACATCTTCCACTGCCTGGACAATTTCGACGAGGGTACCCGCGTTTATTTCAGCATGGCCAACATGGTCAAACCCGGGACCTTCCCGTTCGAAGAGATGGACGACTTCGCGACCCCGGGGCTGATGCTGTTCGCGCAGCTCGAGGGCGACCCGGAGGATCTGACCATCCTCGACGAGATGACGGCAACCGCCCGCAAGCTCGCAAACGTCCTCGGCGGCGATGTGCTCGACGATACCCGCCGCGCACTCACGGTGAAAAAAGAGGAAGAGCTGCGTGCCGCGATTTTGACCAACGAGGAACGTTGGGGTAAGGCTCGGCACTGGTGAGCGATCCGGAGTCGGCGCGCGCACGTTGCGAGGTGCTACGGGCGGAGATTCGGCACCATAATCTGCGTTACTACGTGCTCGACGATCCGGAGGTCCCGGATGCCGAGTACGATCGCCTCCTGGCCGAGCTCAAGGCACTGGAGGCCCAATACCCCGAGCTGATCACCGCCGATTCGCCGACCCAGCGGGTTGGCGCGGCGCCGCGCGCGGAATTCGCCGAGATTCGCCATCGCTTGGCGATGATTTCACTCGACAACGCGATGAGCGACGCGGATCTGAGCGACTTCCATCGCCGCGTCACCAGCGCCCTCGGACGTGACGACGTGCTCTATACTGCCGAGCCGAAGCTCGATGGGCTCGCCGTCAGCATCCGCTTCGAGGACGGAGTGCTGGTCCAGGCGGCGACCCGCGGCGACGGCACCACCGGCGAGGACATCACCCACAACGTCCGCACCATTCAGAGCGTGCCGCTGCGCCTGCACGGAGACGGCTGGCCGCGCGTGCTGGAGGTACGCGGCGAGGCATACATCACCCGCACGGGGTTTGAGCGCTTGAACGCCGAGGCCGGCCGCGACGGCGGCAGGACCTTCGCGAATCCCCGCAACGCGGCTGCCGGTAGC
>JBGSTR010000096.1:0-2136 GCA_041736365.1 Chromatiaceae bacterium
GCATTGGACCAGGCGCTGGACCCGCTGCTGGACGGCATCCGCTCGCGACTGCGTTATCTGTGCGAGGTCGGACTCGGCTACCTGACCCTGGACCGCCAGTCGCGCACCCTATCGGGCGGCGAGGTTCAGCGCATCAACCTCACCACCGCGCTCGGCACCTCCCTGGTCAATACCCTGTTCGTGCTCGACGAGCCGAGCATCGGCCTGCATCCGCGCGACATCGACCGCGTGGTCGGCGTGCTCGAGCGGCTGCGCGATCAGGGGAATTCCCTGCTGGTGGTGGAGCACGATCCGCAGGTGATGCTGGCCGCCGACCGTGTTCTCGACATCGGCCCCGGACCGGGGGAGAACGGCGGTGAGCTGGTGTTCGCGGGTGCCCCGGCGCAGCTTCTCGGGGACGAAGGGGCGGCGAGCCGGTCGTTGACCGCGGACTATCTCGCCGGGCGTCGTCTTGTCTCCGAGCCGCGGGCGCCCTCGCCACCCGCCGCCGACGCGGCGGCGATCCGCATCCTGGGTGCGCGTGCCCACAACCTCAAAGGCATCGATGTCGAGGTCCCGCTGCAGCGGCTGGTGGTGGTGACCGGCGTTTCCGGGTCCGGCAAGTCGACCCTGGTGCAGGATGTGCTCTACAACGCCCTGCGGCAGATCAAGGGCGAGCCGGTCGAGCAACCCGGCGAGCATACGGCGGTCGAGGGCCACGAGCGGATCGGCGAGCTGCTGCTGCTCGATCAGTCGTCGATCGGCCGCTCCTCCCGCTCCAATCCCGCGAGCTACATCGGCGCGCTGGACGTGATCCGCAAACGCTTCGCGCGCACCGCGCTGGCCAAGGAGCGCGGCTACACCGCCGGGACCTTCAGCTTCAACTCCGGCAACGGGCGCTGTCCGACCTGCGGCGGCAACGGTTTCGAGCACGTCGAGATGCAGTTTCTCGCCGACGTCTATCTGCGCTGCCCGGACTGCGACGGCAGTCGCTACCGGGCGTCGGTGCTGGAGGTCGAGATCGAAGGCTGCACCGGCGACCAGACGGGCCGTCGCTCGATCGCAGGCGTCTTGGCGATGACGGCGACCGAGGCGCTGGCGTTCTTCGGCGGAGATAAGGAGCTTAAGCGCGCGCTGGAGCCGCTGCAGGCGGTCGGGCTCGGCTACCTGCGTCTCGGACAACCGGTGCCGACCTTGTCCGGCGGCGAGGCCCAACGGCTCAAGCTGGCGGGCCAGCTTGCACACTCGGTCAGCCAGCGCAAGGGGGCCCGCGGCGGCACCCTGTTCGTCCTCGACGAGCCGACCACCGGGCTGCACTTCGCCGACATCGAGGTGCTGCTGCGTGCCTTTCGACGCCTGATTGCCGCCGGTCACTCGTTCCTGGTGATCGAGCACAATCTCGATGTGATCGCGGCCGCGGACTGGCTGATCGACCTCGGCCCCGAGGGTGGCGACGGCGGCGGCGAGCTGATCTGCGTCGGGACCCCGGATGCGGTTGCCGAGCACCCGACCAGTCATACCGGGCGCGCCCTGCGCAAGCACCGCGCGGCGGATTCGCAGATTCCGGAGGTCATCGAAGTGCCGGAGGGCGTTGCGGACGCGCGGCCCCCGCCCTATCTGCCAACCCCCGCGAGCCCGGCGATCGAGATCCTGCACGCGCGCGAGCACAATCTGCAGGACCTCAGCGTGTCCATCCCGCGCGGCAAGCTGTCGGTGATCACCGGGGTCTCGGGCAGCGGCAAGAGCACCCTGGCCTTCGACATCCTGTTCGCCGAGGGCCAGCGTCGCTATCTGGAGTCCTTAAACGCCTACGCCCGCCAATTCGTGCAACCCGCGGCGCGCGCCGATGTGGACGCCATTCGCGGCATCCCGCCGACCGTCGCCATCGAGCAGCGCACCAGCCGCGGCGGCGCCAAGAGCACCGTCGGCACCCTGACCGAGATTCACCATTTTCTGCGCCTGCTCTACGTCAAGCTCGGGATCCAGCAGTGTCCGGACTGCGGGATCGAGATTCGTCCCCAGTCCCGCGAGACCATACTGGAGCGCATCCAAGCGGAGCACGCGGGCCGGCGCGTCGCGCTCTTGGCGCCGCTGGTGATTGCGCGCAAGGGCATCTACAACGAGCTCGCGGCCTGGGCCGCGCGCAAGGGTTGGTTC
>JBGSTR010000098.1:0-1503 GCA_041736365.1 Chromatiaceae bacterium
GGTCGTGTGGCTGCTGCTCGACTGGGGGCGGCCTGCTCACGCGTTGGGGGTCGGGGTGGCTTTGACGATCCAGATCGGTCTCATGGTGCGGTTCTTGGCGAACCCCGTCGCCCGCGCCACCTGGTACAGCGCCCTGGGCGTGACCGTCTACGTCACCGGAATGATGATCAGCGCCTTCGCGGTGCGGGGGATGGCCGCATGAACACAGCTCCGCTGGGGTGGATCGGGATCGCTCGGCTGGGACTGGTCCAGGCCGCCCTGGGTGCGATTATCGTCCTAACGACTTCGACCCTGAATCGGGTGATGGTGGTCGAGTTGATGCTGCCGGCCATGCTCCCCGGGGCCCTGGTTGCGCTGCACCATATGGTTCAGATCCTGCGTCCCCGCTGGGGCTACGGATCGGATATGGGCGGGCGCCGCACCCCCTGGATCATCGGCGGCATGGTCGTTTTGGCCGCGGGCGGGGTTCTGGCGGCGCTGGCCACCGCCTGGATGGCGGATCACCCGAGCGGAGGCATTGCGCTCGCCGTTTTCGCCTTTCTCTTGATCGGCGTGGGTGTGGGTGCCTGCGGCACGTCGCTCTTGGTGCTGCTTGCCGAGCGCGTGGACGATCGCCGCCGGGCGGCGGCGGCCACCACCGTATGGATCATGATGATCGTCGGTTTCATCATCACCGCCGGTGTTGCCGGACATTTCCTCGATCCCTTCAGCACGGGCCGGTTGGTCGCGGTTACCGCCAGCGTCGCGGCCGTTGCCGTCGCCGTAACCCTGGTCGCGGTTCACGGAATCGAGGTGCCGCGGGCGACCGCGGCGGTGCCTGCCGAGTCGACCTCCGCCGCGCCGTCGAAGGCGGGCTTTCAGGAGGCGATCAGGGGCGTTTGGGCAGAGCCTCAGGCTCGTCGGTTCACCATCTTCGTCTTTGTGTCCATGCTCGCCTACAGCGCCCAGGACTTGATCCTGGAGCCCTACGCGGGGACCGTATTCGGGCTCACCCCCGGCGAGTCCACGCAGCTCGCGGGGGTCCAGAACGGCGGGGTGCTGATCGGCATGCTGCTGCTGGCCGTGCTCGGCTCTACGAGCTGGGGGCGCCGGATGGGCTCGTTGCAGACCTGGACCATCGTCGGTTGCGCCGGCTCCGCCCTGGCCTTGTCGACCTTGGCAGCGGGCGGATTCATGGGTGGCGATTTCCCCCTACACCAGGCGGTTTTTGCCTTGGGCTTGACCAACGGGCTGTTCGCCGTTGCCGCGATCGGCTCGATGATGGGCTTGGTGAGCGCCGGCCGCGAGCGCCGAGAGGGCGTGCGCATGGGCCTATGGGGCGCCGCTCAGGCAATCGCCTTTGGACTGGGTGGCTTTCTCGGCACCGCCGCGGTGGATCTAACGCGGCACTTGGTCGCCGATCCCGGAATCGCATACGCCTCCGTATTCTTGGGTGAAGCAATGATGTTCCTGGTGTCGGCCGTGCTCGCGGCCCGCCTCACGCGTCGCGCCGGCGCCGTCGAG
>JBGSTR010000155.1:0-4225 GCA_041736365.1 Chromatiaceae bacterium
CGTCGTGGGCCGCGCGGGAGCCGCCGGGGGCGCCTTGGGTGGGGGCCGGCGGGAAGGTGCGCGAGCGAGCTCGACGAGGAGCTCGCGGGGGACCAGAACCTCAGTGACCGCAGTGGCCTGCTGGAACGGGTTGGCTTCGTCGCGGCCCGGATCCTGGCGACGAATGAGGCCCTTGGCCTTGAGCAGATGATAGGCGCGGGTGACGGTGGAGACATCGACGCGGCAGCGCTGGGCGACGCGCTTGATCGGGATCTGGGAGGACCAGTCGCCGGAGCGCATGCCTTCGCGCCAGTGCAGCCAGAACACCCGTTCGGCGGCCTGTGGGAGGCCCTGATCCCAGAGCCAGTCGTCCAGGGGGTCGGGCCGTTGCGTGTAGTAGTGCTCGTTGACCAGGCGCCAGCGCGGATCGCGATCTGTGCGGTTCGACGTTTCGATGGACATGACTTACCCCTCGCCAAGTTGAGACGATTTGCGAAAAAGCGGGAATCGAGGGGCTTTGGCCTTGACCGCCGGGTTGGCGGTCATTAACCTTCAAAGTGCGAGTTCGAGAGGTTAGTGGCTTCGGCTACTCAATCCCTGGAATCGAGAAGGCCCCGCAAGGGGCCTTTTCTTTAGGGCGACATGGTCGGCCCTCCCTGCGAATTTGGGGACCCCAAAACGACCGAGGGCCGGATGAACCGGCCCTCGTGATCGTGGGAAGCGGGGGGGTCTGGTGGCGCCCCGGCCCGAATTATTAGCGCGCTAATAATGCCGTCGGGGGAGCGCGGATGGTCCGTTATTAGCGCGCTAATAAATGACGGCCGGACGGTGCAAGGCAGGGCTCGGGAGCGGGCGAGAAGGGTGCTCACGAGGTTCGCCCCTTGAGGAACGCCTCGGCCACGTCCTTGAGCTTATCGGCCAGTTCCTTGACTGCGGATTGGTCGATCGACCGCGCAAACTTGATGGCGACTCGACCGTCGCGTCGAGCGATCCGGAAGGCGACCTTGCCCTTAATCTTGACCGACTCCTCGTGGCTGGCCGACGAGGACTTCTTGGCGGTCGTCTTTGGAGCGGTCAGTCGCTTGAAGACCTCATCGGCCGTCGGTGGCGGGCGGACGGCGGCGATCTCGCCGGCGAGCAACAGTACTCGGGCCTTGTCTTCCTTCAGCGCGTGCGCGAGCGGCTGCCACCAACGCATCGCGATTTGACGGGGGTCGCCGAATGCCTGGATCAACGCCTCGGGGTAGTTGGCGATGGCCACGTACGCCGAGACGGTGGGCTGCGCAAGGCCGACGGTCCGCGCGAGCTCTGATTGGCTGGCAAACACCTTGCCGCTGAGCCACGACTGGAACATGCGGCCGTACTCGTACGGGCTCAAGTCAGCGCGCTCGGCGTTCTCGCGGTACATCTTGAGAACGAGGTCGCGGGTGTCGGCGGCGGCGGCGTCCAGCCGGGCGAGGATCGGGAAGCCGCCTTCTTGCTCGGAATCCAGTTCAAGGCAGGCAGCGTGGCGCCGGTGGCCCTCGACGAGTTCGTAGGGTAGGGCGCCGACCGCGCCCGCCGGTCTGACCCGGACCGGGGTGTCCTGGCCGTGTTGCTTAATACTCGCCTTGAGTTGCCTGAAGTCGGGATCATCACTGGACAGCGACAGATCGTGGCGGTTGGCGAATTCCGTGCGCCCAATCTGCTTGGGGTCGAGGCGCAGCAGCACCATGCCGCCTTCGCGCTCAGCCTTCAGGCGCTGGTTCTCGCCGAGCAAACCGTCCTTGATGACGTCGCCCATCTGCGCGACGTACGGACGAGAGCCGGGCGGGCGCTCGCGGGGCGGGGACGCCGGATCCGGCGGCGAAGGGGCCTGTTGCCGTTGTTCAACCGCTCTTCGGATGTCGTCGAGCTTGGCCATAGTTACCCCGCGGTCCCGGTGTCGGCGGGCGGAGCGGCTTCTTCACTGATGCGCCTGGCCCAGACCGCCTGGATCATCCGGTCAATCTCGCCGTTGACCGCGTTCATCGACTCCAGGGCTCGATCGAACGCGCGGCGGTCACCCTCGTACTTGGTGGCATCGTCGACCGGGTCGGTCTCATAGAGCGTCAGCATCTTCGTGCCGAGCTTCTCGAGCACCACGGTCTGCACCATCGGATTGGTGAAGGTGTCGGAGAGGTAGGTGCGAATCCACGAGGCGATGGTTTGGTGGTTCGAGTCGCTCGGGCGCATCTTGGTGAGCAGCACGGCACCGAACTCATAGGACTTTTCGAGACCTTGAATCTCGTAGACGGTCTGCAATACCGACTCGATCAGCTCGTAGAAGAGCGCCGCAGACTGCGTGTCGAGCGGGGCAGGGGGCAGGGTGATGAGCAGTGCGTCAGCCGCAAACAGGGCGTTGCTGTTGACGAACGACAACGAGGGCGCCGTGTCGAGCAGCACCACGTCATAGTTGTCCTTCACCGTGGCGAGGGCTTCGCGGAGCACTTCGTAGAACACGAAGGTCTCCTTCCGCTGCGCTGCGGCCGTGATCCGGCTCGCGAGCGAGAACTCTGCGCCGTAGAGGCTGAGGTTAGAGGCAATCAGATCGAGGCCGTGCCAGTGCGTCGCCTGGATGGCGGTGGCCAGCGTGCCGGTCCACTCCGGGCTCTGGCCGCCGGTTCTAGTGTCGGTTGGGCCATCGAAGTAGGGCTTGCATGTGCGCTCGACCGGAACCTCCGAGTGGGGCAGGATGCCAAACATCTGAGTCAAACTGCCCTGTGCATCAAGGTCGACGAGCAGTACCCGGTAGCCATTCAGGGTGAGATACTGTGCCAGGTGGGCTGTGGTGGTCGTTTTTGCAACGCCACCCTTGAAGTTGCACACCGACAGCACCAGGGGAGGTTGGCCGACGGGGCGGCGGGGCGTGATCCCGAACGCGCGCTGCAGCGCGTGGATCTCCTCAAGGGAAAACACGCGGCGGCGCGCGCTGAGTTGCGTGCCTTGAGGAAGCTCCGAATCCTTCTTGAGCCTCCGGTAAAGTGTGTCGATGGAGATGTTGCCGAGGTAGCGGCAGATCTCGGTGGCGGGGAAGCTGCGCAGAACCTTGGTTCGGTTGGGCTCCAACGCCGCATTGCGGACGGCCTCGATGAGGCCCTGAGCGCTGTCGACTCGCTCGCGCAGCTCACGCAAGCCCATCCTCCGAAAAGGTTGGGTGGGGATTTCCGCTTCAGCTACCATTCCGTCTCCGCGCGTGCTCGGGTAGTCGCATCGGGACTATTTGTTGCGCGAATTAAACAATGGGTGCGTCATCCTGTCAAGGCGCGGCTTCTGTTTGGCCTTTCGGCCAATTTATGCCGCAGGCGAGCCGCCATAACGTACGCGGGTGGGCACGCGGGCCTTCGGGCCTGCGGGGCTCGGCCTGGCCGCCACCGCCCATCGGCCGACGAACTGAATTTCCCCGACAGGACAGTTTTCCCTGATTTCAAACGGAGTCGCGTGCGGGACGGAACCATCCGCATCGATGAGTCCGCCCTCTTGTTCTAAAGCATTGATTTGGAAATCTTTTCCTCTCGTTTTGTAGGTGTGCTGGGTGTGCGGCCCGCACCGAGCGCTACGCGGGTGAAGGACCGCTGAAGCGCATCAGTGCCACGATTTTGAGACCGGTGCCAGGCGATTCGAGCGCCTACAACTAAGAAAAATGGCTTATCCACAGGGCGGGGGCCCCGCCGTCGGAACCGTTCGCATCGGGGGACGGCCGTTCGCATCAGGGGATGGAACGGACCGGCTCGGGTAACGGAACCGTGCGCATCGGGCGACGGAACTGTCCGCATCAGCTCCGGCGCTTGGGACGGTAGATAAGTCCATGAGCTGCCTATCTTTATCCTCCCGCCTGCAGCCAGGGGAGCGGGGGGGTAGTCATTCTGAAGTCCTCTCCTAATCCCTATTTGTAGTCCTGCTGAAGTCGTGCGGACGATCGATAGCGATCGCCGAGAACGAACCCAGAAAAAAAGAAGCCCTTGCGGGCCGCTGCGCCCAGATCAGGGGGTCCCTCTTCCTATGCTGATTGATGCGGAGGCCGAGCCGCCAGCGACTCCCCGAGGGGCCGCTGCACAGCAGAGGGCAGGGCAGTGACGACAAGGAACGCAACGGGCGGGGGCAACCATGGGCTGGTGTCGGTTGGCGCAGGCGCAGGCGGATTGGCGGCTCGACTGCAGCAACGACTCCTCCGCGAACGTCCGACCCCGGTGAGCGTCGGCGGGAACGCGGAGGTGCCGCCGAGCAC
>JBGSTR010000168.1:0-4025 GCA_041736365.1 Chromatiaceae bacterium
CACCGGTCCCGATCGGATCTACCCCGCCGCGCACCGCGATCTGGCGCGCAGGATCGCCGATTGCGGGGCACTGGTCAGCGAGCTTCCGCCGGGCCGCGACGCCCTGGCGCGACACTTTCCGCGACGCAATCGCATTATCAGCGGTTTGTCGCTGGGGACCCTGGTGACGGAGGCGGCGATCGGCAGCGGATCGCTGATCACCGCGCGGCATGCCCTGGAGCAGGGACGCGAGGTATTCGCGGTTCCGGGGTCGATCCGCAACCCGCTCTCGCGCGGCTGCCACGCACTGATCCGCGATGGCGCAAGGCTGGTGGAAGACGCCGCCGACATTCTCGAGGAGCTCGCGCCGGCCTTGCGGGGCGTGCTGGCGGAGGCAACCGTTGCGGGTGAGCCGGCTGTCGCAGCGGCCGTTGCGCGGACCGGGTTCGATGAGGAAACCCTTAAATTGCTTGCGGCTATGGGCTTCGATCCGGTGACCGCCGACGATCTGATCCGGCGCACCGGACTCGCGGCCGAAAGCGTGTCTTCCATGCTCTTGTTGCTGGAGCTGGAGGGTCATGTATCATCGTATCCGGGGAGCCGTTATTGTAGGTCGAGTCGTTGAGCTCGACGCGCGGCAGGCCGCAAGTTGGCCGTTTCCCGGTTGGCCCGCAGGCTGACGCGTCTCGGGAGGTTGGCTGAAGTGGTCTACGAAAACATGGTCGATGTGCTGATCTACCTCTACGAGAATTATCTCGACGGCGAGGGTCAGCCTCCGATTGATCAAAGCGAGCTCGAGGACGAGCTGTCCCAGGCGGGATTCACCAACGCCGAGATTGGGAAGGCCCTGCGGTGGCTCGACGAGCTGGCCGCCGGCGTCAACACCCCGCAGTACCACGACCACACCATCGGCTCGATTCGCGTGTATAGCGATGCGGAATGCCAGAAGCTCGACGTCGAGGCACGCGGCCTGATCCTGTTCCTGGAGCAGAACGGTATCCTCGACCCTGTTAGCCGCGAGCTCGTCGTCGATCGCGTGCTCGCCATCGATCACGCCACCGTGGCCGTGGACGAGCTCAAATGGGTGGTGCTGCTGGTGCTGATGAATCGGCCCGGGCGCGAAGATGCGTTCACGCAGATGGAGGACTTGGTGTACAACGACGAGCCCGCCTACCTGCACTGACTCCGATTTGCCGGGTGTCGCGGCCAGGGCCGCGGCGCGCCTCTCCCCCGAGCGCCGCGGTCCACCCACCGCCCACCGCTACGCCGGCCCAACCGCGCTCGTCCCTGGTCCTTCACGGACCGCAGATCCAGACACGAACGGTTGCCAACCCTTGACTCGGCCGCTCTGCCCGGGTTTACCTAGCGCCCCCTTGCACGCCGGATCGGATCCGCTCATGAACCTCGTCATCGTCGAATCGCCAGCGAAGGCCAAGACCATCAAGAAGTACCTTGGGTCCGACTTCGACGTCGTTGCCTCCTACGGGCATGTTCGGGACCTGATCCCCAAGGAGGGCGCGGTCGATCCCGATCACGGCTTCGAAATGAAGTACCAGATCATCGAGCGCAACGAGCGCCACGTGCAGACCATCGCCAAGAAGCTGAAGGACGCCGACGCCTTGTATCTGGCGACGGACCCGGATCGCGAGGGCGAGGCGATCTCCTGGCACCTCTACGAGCTGCTCAAGAGCCGCCACCAGCTCGGCAAGAAGGCGGTCTATCGTGTGGTCTTCAACGAGATCACCAAACGCGCGGTCCAGGACGCTGTCGCCAACCCTCGCGAGCTGTCCGTCGATCTGGTCAACGCCCAGCAGGCGCGCCGTGCGTTGGATTATCTGGTTGGCTTCAATCTCTCGCCCTTGCTGTGGAAGAAGATTCGCCGCGGCCTCTCCGCGGGCCGGGTGCAGAGTCCGGCGCTGCGCCTGATCTGCGAGCGCGAGAGCGAGATCGAGGCCTTTATTCAACGCGAGTACTGGAGCCTGGAGGCGGACTGCGAGAAGGAGGCCAAGGCCTTCGTCGCCAAGCTGGTGCTGTTCGGCGGCGAGAAGGTGGAGCAGTTCACCGTAACCGACGGGGAGCGGGCGAGTGCGGTGCGCGAGGCACTGGAGAAGGCCGCGGACGGCCGGTTGCTGGTGGAGGAGGTCGAGCGTAAGCAGCGCAAGCGTTTTCCGGCTCCGCCCTTCATTACCTCCACCCTGCAGCAGGAGGCGGCGCGCAAGCTTGGATTCACCGCCCAACGCACCATGCGCGTGGCCCAGCAGCTCTACGAGGGTGTCGACGTCGGCGGCGGGGCGGTGGGCCTGATCAGCTACATGCGTACGGATTCGGTCAATCTGGCTCAGGAGGCCCTGGCCGAGATCCGCGGCTATGTTGCCGAGCGTTATGGCGCCGATCATCTCCCGGATCAGGCGCGTTTGTTCAAGACCAAGTCCAAGAACGCACAAGAGGCCCACGAGGCGATTCGCCCGACCTCGATCCTGCGCGAGCCGGGGGCCGTGCGGGCACATCTGAGTCCCGAGCAGTTCCGGCTCTACGAGCTGATCTGGAAACGGACCTTGGCCTGTCAGATGGCCCACGCGTTGATCAACCAGGTGTCGGTGAATCTCGGGGCCGGAGCAGGCAACCTGTTTCGCGCCACCGGCTCCACGGTCGCCGAGGCGGGTTTCATGCGCGTCTACCTCGAAGGTCGCGACGATACCAACAGTGCGGACGACGACCAGGAGCGGATGCTGCCCCCGATGAACGTAGGCGACTTCGTGGATCTTCACGCAATCCGCGCCGAGCAGCACTTCACCGAGCCGCCGCCGCGCTACTCCGAGGCCTCGCTGGTCAAGGCGTTGGAGGAGTACGGCATCGGCCGACCGTCCACCTATGCGTCCATCATCTCCACACTCCAGGACCGGGAATATGTGGTGCTGGACAAGAAGCGGTTCCTGCCGACCGACGTCGGGCGGGTGGTCAGCAAGTTTCTCACCGAGTACTTCACGACCTACGTGGACTACGACTTCACCGCTCGGCTCGAGGACGATTTAGACGCGGTATCCCGCGGCGAAGAGGAATGGGTCCCGCTGCTCGAGCAATTCTGGAAACCCTTCAAGGAGCGTGTCGACCACACCGCCAAGAATGTCCAGCGAACCGATGTGACGCAGGAGAAGATCGACGAGGCCTGCCCCAAATGCGGGGGGCAGCTCTCGATCCGGCTGGGCCGCAACGGACGTTTCGTCGGCTGCACCAAGTACCCGGAATGCGACTACACGCGCGATCTCAATCCCGACAAGGCCGCGCCGGAGCCGGCCGAGGTAGTCGAGGGCCGTACCTGTCCGACCTGCGGCTCGGCACTGGAGATCAAGCGCGGCAAATACGGGAAGTTCATCGGCTGCAGCGCCTATCCGAAGTGCAAGCATATCGAGCCGTTGGAGCAGCCGGAGGACACGGGCGTGGTCTGTCCGAAGTGCGCCAAGGGCACGCTGCAGAAGAAGAAATCTCGGCGCGGCAAGATCTTTTACTCCTGCTCGACTTACCCGAAGTGTGACTACGCGGTGTGGAACGAGCCGATCGCCGAGCCTTGCCCCCGCTGTGGGTGGCCGGTGCTGACCCTCAAGACGACCCGAAGCAAAGGCGCCGAAAAGGTCTGCCCGCAGAAGGACTGCGGCTACGCCGAGCCGGTGGACGCGGATGAGGCGCACGCCGCGAGCTAGTCGTAACGCGAGCGGACCGATCGCGATGCTCGCCCGACGAATTCCGTCGCCCCACCGCGTGCGCCTCGCCGCGCGCTATCTGGCCGCGGGTGCCGTGATCGCCTATCCGACCGAGGCCGTCTTCGGCTTGGGTTGCGATCCTTGGGATGCGGACGCGGTGGAGCACATCCTGCGGATCAAGGGGCGCGATCGTTCCAAGGGCTTGATAATCATCGCGTCTGATTTCGCACAGATCCTGCCGTTCGTGGAGCCGCTCGACGCGGCGCGCATGGCGGAGATCGCCGCGAGCTGGCCGGGACCGAACACCTGGCTGCTGCCCGCCCGGCCCAATGTGCCGCGTTCGCTCAG
>JBGSTR010000182.1:0-1986 GCA_041736365.1 Chromatiaceae bacterium
TCGACGACGCTGCCGCGCACCGAGACGACGACGCCGGAAATCGCAACACCGGGGGCTCTTTCCATTTCCGGATTCGGTTTCACAAGGCTATGCCTCTCTCGCCACGGCGCTCGCGGCAGGCGCGGCGCCAAGCGCATGGTGTATGTCAGCCAGACGCCGCTCGATCCTCGCCCGATCCTGCGGGGCGGGGACGCTGCGACCGGTCAGCTCCGCGATCCACTGCAGCTGCTCGTCGAGCGCCCGCCTGTGGCTCGGGTTGACCGTCAGGGTGCCAAGGGTATCGATGGCGCCGAGCATGCGCCCGATGATCGCGACATTGCCTTCGGCGCTCCGACGGATCTGATCGAAGGCCGAGGCCAACAGCGCTTCGAAGGTCGGAACGTTCGCGATCACGCGCAGGACCTCGCCCTCGTAGCGATGCGATGGCGGGTAGCACCGGCCGCTCAGCCGAGCCAGGATCGCCGTCAGGTAATCCACGCACATCACCGCCGTCGAGGTGTCGTTGACCCCGGGCGACAGGGCCTTCAACGCGATATCCACGATCTGCCGGATACCAAAGGCGGGGTCCCATTCAATGGTGCGATGGCGGCTGATGCTGTAGGCCCGATTCAGGGCGGCGATCGTGCCCTGGTCCGGCGGGTAGGTCAGGGCAAGCGATGCCAGCAGCGCTCCCTCGACAGCGAACGCGCCGACGCCGCGCTCCATGCGCACGATGGTCCTGTGGTTTCGCGCCAGGTCCAGGATCGCATCCTCATCCACGCCCTGGATGTAGCCGCTGACCCGGGCCGGCACGGGGTACCAGGTCCGCTCATCTTGGGGTGCGAGGACCTGTTCGTCCACCGCGTCCTCGGCACCGTCGGGCTCGCGCCCCTGCAGCTCCGGAAATACCCGATCCGTGGCCGCGTTGGTCTCCCGGGCGACCGATGCGATGATGCTGGCGGCCTGGATCGACGAGGCGATGTGGTGGATGAAAAAGATCAGCACGAGAACCCCTGCGAGCGCCAGCACAAACGCGAAAAGCACCGCACCGCTCGGGATAAACGCCGCATCGCCGCCGCGAATCGAGCGCAGTACGATGAGGCAATAGGCGAAGATGCCGGCGAAGGTCCCGAGCGTAATCTGGGTCGCGCGGCTCCCCATGAAGTTCCGCAGGATGCGCGAGGTGTATTGGCTGGAGGCCAGGGCCAGCGCCACCAGGGTCATCGAGAAGGTGATGCCCATGACCGACATCACCGAACCTGCCAGGGTGGACAGCATCTGGCGCGCGCCCTCCGCCCCGACCCCAAAGATGCGCGGCCACAGGGCCAGCCAACGATCGCCCCACACGGCGTCCGCCTCGATCAGCGCCAGCGCGACGACAATGCCGTCAACCACCGCGAGCGAAGGCACAAACCAAAAGCTCGACCGCGCGTCGTTGAAAAGCTGGGTTACTCTGTTCATGTCTCCGCCGGGTCCCTGTCCACTTAGAACGGCTTTCGGCCGGGGCCCGCGAAGTACCAAACAATGAGGCCGATCAGGGGCAGGATCAGTACCGCCAAGCACCAGAGCAGCTTCTCTATGTCCCTCGCAGAGCTTTGAACGATCATCACGATCGCATAGACATCGGCGATCAGGATGAGTAGCGCGACAATTCCAGTGATGTCCATGGTGATTCTCCGGGCAGGGTTTATTGGGTCGCGATCGAGGTAATCCTTGCCGTTTCCAGTTGCGGGTCTCGGGCAGATCCTGGCCGTAACGGTCGATGTACTGCTTGTGCCCGACCAGCTCGTCCTTGAGCTGCTGATTCAGGTGAAACCCTGGTCGCCGGTCTGCGGCAGGCCGTCGATAGTGTCCATCACGAGGTGAAGGCGGCCCGGATCATTCAGCACCTTCTTGTCGAAGGGCGTGGCGGTGGTGCCTTCTTCCTTGCATCCGCGGACATGGAGCGCTTCGATGCGCGGGTTATTTGTTTGCGGGTGTTGTCGCGTCCTTGACGCTGTCACCGGC
>JBGSTR010000200.1:0-10330 GCA_041736365.1 Chromatiaceae bacterium
CGCCGCCGGGGCATCTGGTGCGCTGGGCGGCAGAGATCCAGGACGAGCATTTGCGTCTGCTGGCGACACCCGGCGCCCTGCCCGATCACCCGCTGATCGGCGGCGACCGCCTCGCCTGGTATCTGCTCCAGGAAAATGCACGCGCCTACGAGCACATGCTCTCGCTGCTGCTGCTGCGCCGACTCGGGCTGGGTGGAGATGACTACCGCGTCGGAGAGCCCTTGATACCGGAGGCGCCGACGCGCGAATACGCCGCCATCCTTCAGGGGCACTACCGGGTCGGCTCGCGGCACGACCCTTTCGCCTACGACAACGAGCTCCCGCCCCAGGCGGTCGAGCTGTCGGGCTTTCGCATCGGCACCCGGCCGGTGACCAACGCGCAATGGCTCGCCTTCATCGCTGCCGACGGCTACCAAGAGACGGGCCTATGGGACGTCGCCGGACAGGCCTGGCTCGCCCGCGCCGACCCGGCGCCCGCGGCACCCTTGGGCTGGCGACGCGATGCCGGCGGGGCCTGGTATGAGATGGCTCTGAACGGACCCTGTGACCTGGTTGCGAACAGCACCGTGAGCGGGGTGAGCCGCCACGAGGCAAACGCCTACGCCAAATGGGCGGCAAGCACGACGGGCGAGCTCACCGGGGCGGTGATACAGCACGAGTACCAATGGGAGGTCGCGGCCCGCGGTGGCCGGCTCGACGCCATCGGTACGGTTTGGGAGTGGTGCTCGAATTCCTTTCACGCCTATCCGGAATTCGCGCCCTTTCCCGACGCCGGCTCGGGGCCGGCGTTCGAGCGCGGGGAGGGGGTGCTGCGCGGTGGCTCGATGCATACCCAACGCTGCATTCGCCGTGCGAGCTACCGATCCCACGACCTGCCCGAGGTGCGTAGCGGCTTCTCCGGCGTGCGCCTAGTCCTGCCGCCGGATTGATCCGGCAAACGGCCAGCGCGAAACAAAGCCGTGAGGGTCTGCGCGCAGAACGCCAGGCCCTAATCGGACAAGAAGCGCATCGACAGGTCCACGGCGATCACGTCTTTGGTCAACGCGCCCACCGAGATGCGATCGACGCCGGTCTCCGCAATCCCGCGGATCGTTCCCAAATCGACGCCGCCGGAGGCCTCAAGCAGCGCTCGGCCCGCGGTCAGGGCGACGGCGCGGCGTAGCTCCGGGAGCGAGAAATTGTCGAGCAGGATCAGCGCGGCGCCGGCGGCAATGGCCTCCTCCAGCTCCGCGATGTTCTCCACCTCGATCTGCATCGTTACCCCGGGGCTGGTCGCCCGCGCGGCCTCGACCGCGGCACGGATCGACCCCGCGGCAATGACGTGGTTCTCCTTGATCAGGATGGCGTCGAATAGACCGATTCGGTGATTGTCGCAGCCGCCGCACAAGACCGCGTATTTCTGCTGCAGGCGCAGACCCGGCAGCGTCTTGCGCGTGTCCAGCACGCGCACCGGTAGGCCCGCAACGGCCAAGGCGAATTGACGCGCGCGAGTTGCGGTTCCGGACAGCGTCTGTAGGTAGTTCATCGCCGTGCGCTCGCCGGTGAGCAGGGCCCTTAGCGGACCCTCGATGACGCACAGGCGCTGCCCGGAGGACACCGCGTCCCCGTCGGAGCACTCCCAATGCAGGCTCACGGTCGGATCGAGCAGCCGAAACACCGCGTCGAACCAAGCACGCCCGCACAGCACCGCTGCCTGGCGGGTGATGAGCTGCGCACGGGCAAGCTGATGCTCCGGCAGCAGCGCGGAGGTCAGGTCGCCGCTGCCGACGTCCTCGGCAAGTGCAGTGCGCGCCTGGGCCTCGATGATCGGCGCCGGGGGAATGTGAGCCGGCAGGTCGCCGCGGCGCGGCGGGGACGATTGTTCCATTGGCGAGTGGTCCGGTTTCGAAGGCATATGCGTGAAATCGGCCGGATCGACGGCCGGTCTTGGATGTACCGGTTGAGGAGCAGTTGTCGGTCGGGTCTCGAGGTGCGGCCGGATGAGCGCGAGTCAGTCGACCAGCGCGCTCAGGACCGAGCGCAAAGCACGATCCGCAATGGGCTCGCGACCGTCGTCGATCACCGCCGCGGAGCCGCGCTCCAAGAGCCTCGCCACCTCGCTGCCGGTGAGCCGCGGGCCGCGCTGGCCGTGGCGATCGACGAACGTCAAGGCATCGTTGTCGGGACTTCTCCAGGCCAGCTTAAGCCGCGTTCGCGCGCCGTCGGGCCCGATCAGCTCGAGCCAAGATCCGAGTGGCAAGCCGCAGCCCGGCGGTGCGCCATACTCAGGTGCGCAGCCGCGTCCGGACACCGGGTTGCGTCCCATCGATGCCCCCTGCAGCACGGCCAAATGCGCGGTCTGCAGGTCGCGGAACCACCGTGCGACTCGACGCTGATCGCAACCGGTAACGTCAAGTCGCGCGCGCAGGGCTCGCAGCAGCTCGGGGATCATTCGCAACAGCTCGCGACGCTCGGCGGCCCCATCCTTTGGCTGAACGCTCCATAGCAGGCGATCCACCAGCTCCAACACCGAGCGCCAGGAGCCGCTATCGGGGCCTTCGGTGCGATAGGTTGCGCGCAACACCTGCTGCAGACCCTCGTACAGGATACTGTCGGCCACCGGCGGCACGCGGGCATGGATCGCGCGTCGCTCGGCGATCGCGGCATCGACCACCTGCTGCTCCAGCCCACTCGAGCGCGTATCGACTTCCGCCAAGACCCGAGTCTCGACGAGATCCGCTTGCGCCTGCTCGCGCGCGAGATGGGCAACGAACCAACCGTCAAGCTCGGAGAAAAGCCCCGGATCACCGTCGAAATCCAGGATCAGCCGCTCGGTTACTCGTTCGATCATCCCGTAGAGACTGTCCGGACCCCGATCGTCGTCGCTCCAGCCGACGGCGGCCTGACCCACGTGGTTCAGCAGTCGGCGCGCCGGGTGCCCGGGATCGGAGAAAAACCCCTTGTCGAGCAGCGCGAGCTTGGCGACCGGTATCTGCATCCTGGCGATCAGCACCCCGATCGCGTCCGGCACCGTGTTGCCCCGCAGCAGGTGCTCGAAGAACAGAAAGACCAGATCGAGGGTGTCCTCGTCCTCCGGCGAGAGCGCACGCCTTCCGCGGCCGACCCAACGCGTACGAGCCAGCACCGTGGAAAGCTGCTCGCGCAGCCGGGCGCTGGAAACGCCCCCGCGAGCAAGCTCGGCATCAAGATCCAGGCGACCGAGAAGGCCCAGCAGCTCTCCAGTGTCGACCACGCCGCGCCGAGCCGGGATGAATCGGCCCGCGGCTTCCTGTCGATGCAGCAGGTCGCGAAGCTGCTCGAACGGGGCGACCAGCATCCCCGAGTCGTTGCCAAGCGCCGCCCCTTCCGGGTGCACCTCGGTGGCACGGGTGGCCGCGGCCGCGCACATCGAGTAGAAGGGTCCGAGGCGGTCCATCACCTGTTTTCCGAACCCCTTGTAGAGCTGCAGCCGAACCGCGGGCTCCAGATCGCCAACCGATTTCAATGCCGCCTGAAAGGACTCGCACAGCGCCAGCGGCGCATAGGGATTCGCTCGCCCATCGAGGTCGCCGCGACCGCGCAGGCGCGCAAGATGTGCGTCGATGGCTGCCAGCGGATCGCGGTACCTGGACTCCGCCTTCGAGACCAGGTTTTCGGTAGCCAGGATCTCCTCCAGCTCCGCTTGGGCAGGTGCCGCGGCGGTGCATCGCTGCGGGGCTGAGGCGCTCGGGCGCTCGAGGCGGGGCTGATCCATGGCCGCGCGTGCGGCCGCTTGGCGCACGCGCTGGAAAAAATCGGACTGAATGCGCTGGCGCGCCCGACGCACGCGGTCGACGGTAACCGGGGAGGCGTCGTTCGCGGACTTGTCGGCCTGATCGTTGAGTGCCTCGTCCATCTTGCGAAACAGGGCATCCAACAGCCGCGGCAGGGTCGCCCCGAGTAGACGACCGCACTCGCCCAGGTAGCGTCCGACGGGCAGTGACGGCGGAAGGAGGGGACCGAGTGTCGATCCAATGTCGAAGTGATCGTTCAATGCATGCTCGGTGACGAGGCCGAAGGGATTAGGCGTCGCGGCTTCGGCTTCCTTGTCACCCTCCACTTAATCTCGCGCGGAGCTGGGCTTGTGGGTTTCTCCGGCGCGCCTGCCGGTGGCGCCGGGACATGGGAGAATACCCGTGCCGGGAATTGCTTTATTATCGTCCAACCGCCGAAAAACCGACAGGGACAATGAAGGGCTTCGGGCAACAGTTTCTCCGCTCCCTAATCGACAGTTTTCGGGATCTCGCGCCGATTATCGCCGTGATCGCGTTCTTTCAGCTGGTCGTGCTCGGTCAACCGATTCCCAATCTCGGCGACCTGCTGTGGGGCACGCTTCTGGTCGTCATCGGGCTGAGCCTGTTCGTCCAGGGACTCAAGCTCGGTCTTTTCCCGATCGGCGAGACCATGGCCTGGGACTTTGCCCGCAAGGGCAGTCTTTTCTGGCTGCTGTGCTTCGCCTTCGCGCTGGGGTTCGGCACGACAGTCGCGGAGCCTGCACTGATCGCGGTGGCCGAGGAAGCCGCCGAGGTCGCGGCCGCAGGAGGAATGATCGATCCGTCGGCGGTCGCGAAGCTGGAGTACGCCGAGGGGCTGCGATACACGGTCGCACTCTCGGTCGGTTTAGCCATCGTCATCGGCGTGCTCCGCATCCTGCGCGGCTGGCCGGTGCAATATCTGATCATGGGCGGCTACATCGGCGTCGTGGTGATGACGGCATTCGCGCCGAAAGAGATCATCGGGATCGCCTACGATTCCGGGGGCGTGACGACGTCCACCATTACCGTGCCGCTGGTCACCGCCCTGGGCGTGGGGCTCGCGTCCAGTATCGAGGGACGCAATCCCATGATCGACGGCTTCGGCCTGATCGCGTTTGCCTCGTTGACGCCGATGATCTTCGTCATGGCCTACGGCATTTCAATTTGAGCGGGCACCTACTCTCGCTGTGGCACTCGCTGATCGCGACCCTCGACGACGTGCTGCCGATTATCGGCATTCTCGTCGGATTCCAGGTGCTGGTGCTGCGCCGGCGCATCCCCAACCTCAAGCAGGTGCTGTTCGGCTTCCTGCTGGTGCTGCTCGGTCTTGCCTTCTTCCTCGAAGGCCTCGAGCGCGCCCTGTTCCCCCTCGGCAAGCTGATGGCCCAGCAGCTTACGGCCCCGTCATTTCTCGGACTGGAGCAGGCGGACGCGTCGAGCGAGCAGGTCTGGCACGCCTACGCCTGGGTGTACCTATTCGCCTTCGCGATTGGATTTGCGACCACGGTGGCCGAGCCGTCGCTGATTGCGGTCGCCATCAAGGCCAACGAGGTATCGGGCGGCGCCATCAGCGTCTGGGGTCTGCGCATCGCAGTCGCCATCGGCGTAGCGGTGGGTATCTCGGTGGGGGCGTTCCGCATCGTCACCGGCACTCCCCTGCATTACTACATCATCACCGGATACGTATTCGTGCTGTTTCAGACCTGGTTCGCACCCCGGACCATCATTGCGCTCGCCTACGATTCAGGCGGCGTGACGACCTCGACCGTGACCGTACCCTTGGTTGCCGCACTCGGACTCGGCCTGTCCTCGCACATTCCGGGTCGCAATCCGCTGCTGGATGGTTTCGGATTGATTGCGTTTGCGAGCCTTTTCCCCATCATGACGGTCATGTTCTATGCCCAGCTAAGCGACTGGAAGCTGCGTCGCGAGCAGGCGCGAATCAGCAAATCCGGTGACTCAGGAGACTGAAGCATGCACTTCAAGTTGATCATTGCGTTCGTCGAGAGAACCGAAACCGGGGCGGTGCTGAAGGCCTCGCGCGAGGCAGGTGCCACCGGCTCGACGGTGATCAGCCAGGCGCGCGGAGAGGGGGCCGAGAAGACCACCACCTTCTTCGGGCTTACGCTGGAAACCCAACGCGACGTGATCCTGATGCTGGTGGAGGAGCACCTCAGCCGACCGATCCTCGAGGCCATCGCCTTGGCCGGCCGTTTCGACGACAAGCCCGGGTCCGGGATTGCGCTGCAGATCGACGTCGAGGATGCGGTCGGCATCAGCCATCAGATTCGTAAACTCTCCGACGTTGTCGAGCAGGAGATTTGAGCATGTCCCACAAGCCTATGGTGCGCGTGCGCACGGTAATGAAGACGCAGTTCGACATGGTCGACGGCATGGCCACGGTCGCCGCCGCGCTGGAGACCATGAAGCACTTCGAGAACAAGACGCTGATCGTAAAGCCGCGAAATGCCGACGATGAGATCGGACTGGTCATGATCTCCGACATCGCCCGCCACGTGCTGGCCAAGGACCGCGCCGCGGACCGGGTCAACGTCTACGAGATCATGGCGAAACCGGTCATCTCGGTCTCGCCCGATATGGACATTCGTTATTGCGCTCGGCTGTTCGATCGCTTCGGACTCTCGCGCGCACCGGTGGTGGAGAACGGCGAGGTGGTCGGCATCGTCAGCATGACCGATCTGGTGCTCAAGGGGATGATGTCGAACCTGTGAGCGCTTCGCTGTGCGACGAACGCGCTGAATTCGCGATCGATCCCGCTGGCTGGCTCTCCCGGGCACGCCGCCTGCCGTCGCCAAACCGGGATACACGCCCCCCGGGCACGAGCATCGACCTGCTGGTGATTCACAACATCAGCCTGCCGCCGGGCGAATTCGGTGCGAGCTGGATCGACGATCTGTTTCTCAACCGGCTCGATCCCGCGGCACATCCCTACTTCGCGACCATCGACCACCTGCGCGTATCCGCACACCTGCTGGTGCGCCGCGACGGGGCAATCACCCAATATGTGCCTTTTGACGAGCGCGCCTGGCACGCGGGGGTGTCCTGCTTCGAGACGCGGGATTGCTGCAACGACTTTTCGATCGGTATCGAGCTTGAGGGAACCGACGACACCCCGTTCACGGACCATCAATATCAGGCGCTTGCCGCCATCACGCGTGCACTCCGCGAACGCTTTCCGGCGATAACCGCAGAACGGATCGTCGGACACAGCGACATCGCGCCAGCCCGCAAGACCGATCCCGGCCCGGCGTTCGACTGGGCGCGATACCGCGGCCGGATCGCATGAAATCCGCCGCGACGCGGGTCGGAACCATCCAGCCTTGAGCTCCGCGTTGCGACTGAGCCTGCGCGAGCGCGGGGACGCCGGCTCGCGAGAGATCCCGTTGTTGCTGATCCACGGGCTGTTCGGCTCGGCGGCCAACTGGCAGGGAATCGCGCGGCGACTCGGCGACGGGAGGCGCATCCTGCTGCCCGATCTGCGCAACCACGGCGGCTCACCCCACGATGCGCGCATGGACTACCCCGCGATGGCAGCGGATCTGGCGGGGCTCCTGGATGACTTCGGCATCGAGCGTGCCCACCTCGTGGGGCATAGCATGGGCGGCAAGGCCGCCATGTGGCTTGCGCTGACCGCGCCGGATCGTGTCGCCTCGCTGGTGGTGGCCGATATCGCCCCCGTCCCCTACCCGCCGCGGTTCGAGTCCCTGCTCGATGCGCTCGCGGCACTACCACTGGATGAGATCCGCGACCGCCGCGACGCCCACGAGCTCCTGGCCTCCGCTATCCCGCAGACGCCGGTGCGCGATTACTTGCTACAGAATCTCCTCCGGGAGGCGGACGGCCGTTGGCGCTGGCGCTTCAATCTCGCGGCCCTGTCCGCATCCATGGACCAGATTCTGGGATTCCCGGAGAGCGCGGACCGCCAATTCGCCGGACCGACGCTGTTCGTCTATGGCAGCTCCTCCGACTACCTGCGAGCCGAGCACCTGCCCGAAGTCCGGCGGTTGTTTCCCCTGGCGCGGCTGCGGGCGATCCCGAATGCCGGTCACTGGGTCTATGCCGACCAGCCCGAGTCCTTCGTCGCGGCCCTGACGGGTTTTCTCCGCGACTGAGCCCAATGCCGACGTCCGGCTCCCCGTACCTCTGCGCGCGCTCTATACTGCCGGCTTTCCGTCGCATTGGAGCAAAGAGATGACGCAGAGCGCGGTCAAGAAAGTGGTCCTGGCCTACTCCGGGGGGCTGGACACGTCGGTGATCCTGAAGTGGCTCAAGGATCGATACGACTGCGAGGTCGTCACCTTCACCGCCGATATCGGCCAGGGCGAGGAGTTGGAGCCGGCGCGCAGCAAGGCCTTGGCGGCGGGGGTCCGGGAGATCTACATCGAGGATCTGCGGGAAGAGTTCGTCCGCGACTTCGTCTATCCGATGTTCCGGGCCAACGCGCTCTATGAGGGCGAGTACCTGCTCGGCACCTCCATCGCGCGACCGCTGATCGCCAAGCGGCTGGTGGAGATCGCGATCGAGACCGGGGCCGACGCCATCTCGCACGGCGCCACCGGCAAGGGCAACGACCAGGTGCGGTTCGAGCTGGGCGCCTATGCGTTGAAGCCCGACATCCAGATCATCGCCCCCTGGCGCGAATGGGACCTGCTCTCGCGCGAAAAGCTGCTGGCCTATGCCGAGACACACGCCATCCCGGTCGAGATGAAGCGCGACGGCACCAAATCGCCCTACTCGATGGACGCCAACCTGCTGCATATCTCCTACGAGGGCTACGATCTCGAGGATCCCTGGTGCGAGCCCGGGGCCGACATGTGGCGCTGGACGGTAGCGCCGGAGCAGGCCCTCGACCAGCCGCGCTACCTTGAGCTCGGCTTCGAGCATGGCGATATCACCACGCTGGATGGCGAGGCCATGAGTCCCGCCGACGTGCTCGCCACGCTGAATCGCATCGGCGGGGAGAACGGCATTGGGCGCGCGGATATCGTCGAGAACCGCTATGTCGGCATGAAGTCGCGGGGCTGCTACGAGACCCCCGGCGGCACCATCATGCTCAAGGCCCACCGGGCGATGGAGTCGCTGACACTCGACCGCGAGGCGGCCCACCTCAAAGACGAGCTGATGCCGCGCTATGCGAGCCTGGTCTACAACGGCTACTGGTTCAGCCCGGAGCGCCGGATGCTCCAGGCCGCAATCGATCAGACCCAGACGGTGGTCAACGGCGTGGTACGGCTGAAGCTTTACAAGGGCAACGTGCTGGTCGTGGGACGAAAATCGGAGACCGACAGTCTGTTCGACGAGTCGATTGCCACCTTCGAGGAGGATGCCGGCGCGTACAACCAGGGCGACGCGACCGGATTCATTCGGCTCAACGCACTGCGGCTGCGCGTCGCCGGCCGCAAACGCGGCTGCTAGAAACTCGCGCCGAAGATCCTGCGCGATCAAGCAAGTGGCCGACCGCGGTGCGCGGTCGGTCGCTACTTGCGGAAGGTCCAGTAGCGGCCGTCCGGCGCCTCCATCGCCTTCAGCCCGAATCGATTGTCGGCGCGCTCACCGGTCTGGGTGATGCCGAAGATATCCTCCATGATGCGTCGATCCTCGGCAAAGTAGGAGTGGCCGAGGAGCCCTCCCGCGACCTCGCTGGCATCGATCGTCTCCACACCGGGCACGATCACCAACCCCTCCCCCGAGTCTCCCGCCCGCGGATAACCGTGAAACGCCTTGGAGGCCAACAGGGCGCGATCCCCGGATGAGGCGTAGAGGGTGACGTGGATGCCGTTGCGCGCCAGGTGTGGGGCGATGTCCTGGCGGAACACCTCGCTGTCGATATCCGGTGCGACCAGGATCATCTCGCCGATGGGGTTGGGCCCGTAGACCGTCCGGTCGCCGGCCAGCGTGAGGTAGGCGCGGGTGACGGCGCGGCTGCCCATGCTGTGCGCAACCAGGTAGATCCGGCGCGCCGGGGTCTGGTCGAGGAGCGCGTCGAGCACCTCCACCAGATGGGTCTGCGCCCACTCGACATTGGTCTCGTCCACCGAATAGCCGGTGATGCTGCCCTGCGAGGGCCAGCTGAACAGGAGCACCGGCCCCTCGAACTTCAGGTCGGTCGCAAACTGGGCGACCAGACTTGTGGCCTCGGCAAACTCGGTGTTGTAGCCGTGGACGAAGACCATGACGGCCCGACTCGGCGAAAGGTTCACCGCGAGCGCCAGCCGATCGAAAAACGCGGATGAATCCAGCGGCGTGACCTCGCGCACGGCGATGTGCTTGCTTGCGTCCGCCGACCACTCGAGCTTGAGCACCGAGGGTGCCTCGTGGCGCCCGATCTCATGACTCTCGGGTATCCCCACCGAGGCGATGCCGTAGCTCAGCGCACCGCGCTCGGCGCCGTACGGCGTCTCCGCGGAACCGCCAGGGGCTCGATCCGTCGCGTAGTAGACCTCGATCTGTCGCCCATCGGGTGCGCCCGTCGCACCCGCGGGGACCCCCGGTGCGTCGCCGGATGCGGCACAGCCCGCGACAAGCGCGGCGGCGGC
>JBGSTR010000216.1:0-6924 GCA_041736365.1 Chromatiaceae bacterium
CTGGCCGGCCGCCCGCTGCGCCCCTTCCTGGGCGACGGGTCGGCGCTGCTGACGGGCTGGCTGTTGGCACTCTCTCTGCCGCCGTGGGCGCCCTGGTGGATCGGCGTGGTCGGCGCCTTCATCGCCATCGTCATCGCCAAGCAGGTATTCGGCGGACTGGGTCAGAATCTGTTCAATCCCGCGATGGTCGCTCGGGTCGCCCTGCTGATCTCGTTTCCGGTGGAGATGACGCGCTTCGTTGCGCCTCTGCCCTTTGGCTCGGGTAGCGCGTGGGACCTGTCGACCGGGATCGCCGTGACCTTCGGCGGAGGGATCCCGGACGCGCTGACCGGGGCATCGGTGCTCGGTCACGTGCGCACCGAGCTCGGCCGGGGACAGGACCTGACCGGGGTGCTGGCGGATGCGTATCACCCGCTGAGCTCGGCCGTCGGCACCGTCGCCGGCAGCATGGGCGAGACCTCGGCCGTGCTGCTCCTGATCGGTGGACTGTACCTGATTGCGGTCCGGGTCATTACCTGGCACACGCCGGCGGCCCTGCTCGGGTCGCTCGCCGTGCTGGCAACCGCGATGCACCTCCATGACCCGCAGCACTACCCGGACGCGCTCTACCATCTGGTCAATGGGGCTACCCTGCTGGGTGCCTTCTTCATCGCCACCGACCCGGTGACATCCCCGGTCTCGGTGCGCGGCCAGTGGGTATTCGGAATCGGTCTGGGGGTGTTGATCTACGTCATCCGCACCTGGACCGGCTACCCGGAGGGCGTGGCCTTCGCGGTCATGCTGATGAACGCGGCGACCCCCGCGATCGACCGCTACCTGCGCCCGCGCATCTACGGACGCCGGCGCGATGGTCAACCCTTGGGACTGGAGAAAAAGGCGTGATGGACCTGGCGGCGCTGCGCGAAAACCTAAACTATCAGGGCCTGTCGCTGGGCGTCGTGGCGCTGGTCACCAGCGGACTGTTGTCCGTGGCCGCCACCGCGACCCGACCGGCGATCGAGGCGGCGGAGCAGCGCGACCTCACGGCGTCGCTGGTACAGGTGCTGCCCGGTGGCTTCGACAACGATCTGTTCAACGATACCCTTACGGTCGAGGGGCCCGCGGGCGAGATCACGGTCTACCGCGCGCGCCACGGGGCGGCGGTGGACAGCGTGGTGTATCGAGTGACCGGCCAGGGGTATGCCGGTCCGGTTGTGAGCCTGCTGGGCCTCGATCGGAACGGGCACATCACCGGGGTGCGAGTGCTCAAGCACGGCGAGACGCCCGGACTGGGGGACAAGATCGAGCCCGCCAAGAGCGACTGGATCAACCGTTTCACCGGAAAGTCACTTGAGAACCCGGCCCCGGAACGCTGGGCGGTGAAGAAGGACGGCGGCGACTTCGACCAGTTCAGCGGGGCCACCATTACGCCCCGCGCCGTAGTCAATTCGGTCAAGGGGGGCTTGCAGCTATTCGCCCGCGAGCGGGAACGGATGCTCGCCGATGCCCCGGCCACCACGGTCCAAGCCGCCGCGTCGTCGGCTCGACCCGAAACCCACTAGGAGCCGCCGCATGTCGATCGACTACTCGCGCATCGCCCGCAACGGGCTGTGGGACAACAATGTCGTCCTGGCTCAGATGCTCGCCTTGTGTCCAACCCTTGCGGTCACCGGCACGGCGACCAATGGACTCGGCATGGGCTTGGCCACCACGGCGGTGCTGACCGCATCAAACACCATCGTTGCCTCCCTGCGCCACCTCATCAGTCCGCAGGTGCGGATCCCCGTCTACATCGTATTGATCGCCACCCTCGTGACCCTGGTGGACATGTCCCTCAACGCCTGGCTGCACGACCTCTACAAGGTGCTGGGCCTGTTCATCGCACTCATCGTCGTCAACTGCGCCATCCTGGGGCGGGCGGAGGCCTTCGCCTCCAAAAACCCGGTCGCGGCCTCCGCGGTGGACGGCTTGATGATGGGGTTGGGCTTCACCGCCGCCCTGGTCGTGATCGGGGCGGTGCGAGAGATCATCGGCAGCGGCACCCTCTTTGCGCAAGCCTCCCAACTGCTCGGAGCGCACATGGCATTTCTGGAGTTGACGGTGATACCCGACTATCGCGGCTTCCTGCTCGCCATCCTTCCGCCCGGCGGATTTCTCGCCCTTGGCTTCATTCTCGCCGGCAAGCGGCTGCTCGAGCGCCGCATTGCCGCCTCGCGCAAGCTTGCGGTGACTCCGAGTGAGGCCGCGGCATGAACGTCGGGGTCGCCTACGCCAACAAGTTCCATCGGCTGTGGCTCAAGCTGGACGTTCCGGAGGGCAGCACGGTAGCCGAGGCCATCGAGCATTCCGGGTTGCTCGGTCAGTTCCCGGAGATCGACCTCGCCTCCCAGGAGGTGGGCGTGTTCGGCAAGATCGTGACGCTGACGACCCGTTTGAGCGATGGGGATCGGGTGGAAATTTACCGCCCGATTACCGCCGACCCGGAGACCGTGGAGCGACGCGATACCGACTGAGGGGTTGCGCCGAACGCGCTCAGCCCGCGCCCAGCTGCTGCGCCGGTTTCGCGCTCCCCTCCGACTCGTCGGTCGCCGTTTCCGCCGAACCATAGACCAGCTCCGGCCCGCTGCCGGAGAGCACCGCCGCCTCGTCCACCCGGCATTCGGTGACCGCCGCAATGGAGGGCAGGTTGAACATGGTCCGCTGCAACAATCCTTCCAGCACGCTGCGCAGGCCGCGGGCCCCGGTGCCGCGATCGATAGCCCTGCGCGCGACCGCGTCGAGTGCCTCCGGGGTAAATTCCAGCTTGACCCCTTCAAAGGCGAACAACTGCTGGTACTGTCGTACCAGTGCGTTGCGTGGCTCGGTGAGAATGCGCACGAGGGCGGCCTGATCCAGGTCGTGTAGGCCGGCAATGACCGGGAAACGCCCGATGAGCTCCGGGATCAACCCGAAGCGGCGCAGATCCTCCGGGTGGGTCTCGGAGTAGATCCGAGCGCTGCAAGGGGCGTCGCCCGCCGCCGGCGGCTCGACGTGAAAGCCGATACCGGCGCGTCCCGGGGTGAGCCGGCGCGCGACGACCTGCTCCAGCCCGGCGAAGGCCCCGCCGGCGATGAACAGGATATTCCGGGTGTCGATCGATGGGGCATCGCCGGATTCCTTGCGCGCCTTTTGAGAGACCTTAACCCGCGTCCCCTCGACCAGCTTGAGCAGTGCCTGCTGCACGCCTTCCCCGGAGACGTCGCGGGTCCCGTGGGCGCTCTCCCCTTGGCGGGCGAGCTTGTCGATCTCATCGATGTAGACCATGCCGCATTCGGCAATTTCGCGATTGCCTTCCGCGGCGTCGAGCAGGCGCGCGAGGATACTTTCGACATCCTCTCCCACGTAGCCCGCCTGCGTCAGCGTGGTGGCGTCGGCGATGACGAACGGCACTCGGACGATGCGCGCCAAGGTGCTGGCAAGCAGGGTCTTGCCGGTCCCCGAGGGTCCGAGCAGGAGGATGTTCGACTTCTCGATCTCCACCTGGTCACGGGCGTCGAGGCGGGTCTGCGGGTTGTCCGCCTCAGCGGCGAGACGCTTGTAGTGGTTGTAGACCGCGACCGCCAGGGTCTCTTTGGCCGCCTCTTGGCCGATCACGTACTGGTCGAGTGTCGCCTTCAGGTCACGCGGCTTCGGTGGGTCCTTGAGGGGGACCGCCAACGCCCGCTTGCGCCCCCAGCTCGACACTACCTGGTGCGCCAGGGTGACGCAGGACTCGCAGATGTGGCCGTCGATACCGGCGATCAGTGGGGTATCCGTGGCTTGGCCGACCCCGCAAAAGGAGCAATGGTGGACCCCGTTCATCGACCGGCCCCGGCCGATCTCGGCCGCGACTCGGGTGACGTTTCGCCACCCCCGGGACGTGCCCGGCGCAGCTCGGCAAGCCATGCCTTCTGACAATTGCGGCGTTGGCGCTCGGTCATCAATGCCTCGACTTGGACGCGAACCTGAGCGAACGATGGTCGCTGCTCCGGGTGGATCTTTTCGCACCAGATAAGATGCAATCCAAGCTCCGAGCTTACGACTGGACTCACCTCGCCCTGCGCAAGGGAGAACGCGGCACTGTCGAGCTCCGGGTAAAGCTGGCCGCGGGCGACCTGACCCAGGCTCCCGCCGTGCATGGCACTCGGGCATTCCGAGTGGCGTCGCGCGAGCGCGGCAAAGCGGTTCGGACTTGCCCCGAGTCGTTCCGCCAGGCCTTCGATCCGAATTCGGGCCTGTTCGGCGGTGTTCTCCGGAAAGGACTCGTTGACGGTGATCAGAATCTGGCGGACGGTGCGCCGCTCGGGGCGGGTAAAGCGCTCGCGGTGCAACTCGTAAAACAGCCGCAGGTCCAGCTCGCCGAGCTTTGGCGCGCAGGCGGCGACCTTGGCCATGACCGCATCGAAGGCGAGCTCTCGGCGCAGCGCCGCGCGCAGGCCTTCGGCGTTCAGGCCGTTACGCGCCAAATCATCTTGCAGGTCGGCGGGATCGGCATAGCGCCCGGCTACCTCGCCGATCGCGCGATCAAGCTGGTCCTCGCCGATGACCAGGCCACGCGCCTCCGGCGCATCGAGCACAAGCTGCTCCAGGTCGAAGGTCATCCGCGCCTGATTCCGCGCCTGCTCGAGCTGCTCCGCGGTCAGCGCGGACGGGTTGCGTTGAAAACGCTCCTGGGCCGCGCGCAGGAGGTGGTACGCGTACTCGGCCGATTGCTCGGACGTGCGGTCCTTCATGGCTCGATTTGCTCCGGGCCGGGGCCAAGCTCGGGGTTCGACTCGTGCGCCCCCGCCGGCTCGCTCAGTGGCGGCACGGTTGCCTCTTGCAATGCCGTTTCCGGGACCTGCAGGACTCTATCCCCGTCGAAATAGACGTGGTACGAGAAGTCCTCGTCCCCGCGGACGACCTTGATCACCTCGCCGACCTCACCGCTTTGTACTCGGACCTCTCCCTTGATGGCGAGATGCATCCGGGCGGCGACCTTCTGGCGAAACTCGAAACGGCTGGGCGCCCAGGGCTCGTCCGCGGGCTGGAGCTCTTCCTCGCGGCAGCCGACGACACGATCGTCCGCCAGGAAGTGAACCGAGTAGATCAACTGGTCCTGCAGGAAGGTGCCGACATCGCGCACGTGACCGATACTGCCGCGGGCCACCAGCAGGGTGCCGGTGTCCGCGCCCGGAAAGGTTCCGTCGTTGCGGATGTTGCGAACGACCCGCACCGACTCCCCGTGCTCGAATCTAGGGCGCACTGCCGCGCGGCCCGGTGAGATCGCTGAGCGGCACGCTGGCGGTACGCGGCTCGTTGAGCTTGAACACGCGGAACACCTTTTCGGTGCGCGCGTCGGACTCGACGAAATCCCGGTAGGCGGCGAGCAACAGCTCGGCGTACAGTGCCCTGCGCTCGGGCGGATCGAGGGTCGCGTCGTCGGCTGCGGCGAGATAGTCGTGAAAGCGTTGCAGGATATGCAGTCGATTGACGTGCACCACCGCGGGCTCGTAGGGAACCTCGAAGTAGTCCAGAAAGTCCTCGGCGCTGGACAGCTCTTCGAGATCGAGGTCGAGATCGACGTGGCTCATGGTCTGCTCCCGGTCGTTTCGGACTTCAGTTGAGGAAGCGCTACATTGCGTTTCCCGCCCGGGCCAAGGTAGGGCCCGATATCGTCAAGCGTATTTACGGCAAGAAAACGGCGTGTCGAGAGTCGTGCGTCTCAAGCCGCGAGCCGACCACCTGCCCTGAAGGCGTTGATCGGGGTCTCCTTGAACCGAGCAAAGTCAGGTGCGCAATAGACGCACGTTTCCACCGACCCGCTGAACGCACTCCTCGGTCACCCGCTCGCGGGCGAGTGCGAGCAGCTCGGTCAGCCCGAGACGATTGCTGGTGTCGAGTGCCGCGAGCTTCTCCAGACGCTGCAAGGCGCCGGCGGCGTCTCCCAGGCGCAGGCACAGATAACCGGCACCTTTGATCGCCAACAACAGAAAGCGGGTCAGGGTCATGGACGACAGCACCGCCTGGCCCAGCGTGTCGGCGTCGATGCGGCGCCAGTCGGGCTCGAATCCCAGCCGCTCGAGGGTCACGGCGATGGCCCGCTCGGCCACCCGCAACGACTCGGCGTAGCGATGGCGGTAGTAGAAATAGCGATACAACGCGACCAGCACCGTCAGATGCTCGGGCTCTAGAAAATACGCCCGCAGCAGGCAGTTCTCCGCCTCCTCTTCCCCGTAGCTCGCGGCGGCCCGCTGCAAGAGCACATCGGTATCCGTCTCCAATGGCTGGTCGAAATACATTGCCTCGCCGTCGAAATCGAGCAGATCCATGGTTTACGACTCAGCTAGAGGGGCCACTCGCGGGTAGTAGGCTCGTTGTCGCGAATCCAGCCGCAGGCGGTTCATTGCAGGACATCCGGGCCCCGCGGCTCGCCGATCTCGCGCAGGAAGCCCAGCAGGTCCGCTGAATGCGGCGGGCGCTTGGACCGGGTGACGTAGCTTCGCACCAGCGGCAGCACCCTTTCCGCCTGCTCCAGGTCGATCTCCAGGTGCAGCAAGTCGGCGTAGGCACGCCGGACCGCGCTGCGCCCGGAATGCTTGCCGAGCACCAGCCGGTGCCCGCGACCCATCTCGGCCGGGTCGACCCCCTGGTAGTTGCGCAGGTCCTTGAGCAGTCCGTCGATGTGGATGCCCGCCTCGTGGGTGAAGGCCCCGTCACCGACCAGGCTCTTCTGCCAGCCGACCGGCCGCCCGGAGGCGCTGGCCACCAGTCGCGACAAGCCGTCGAAACGCGACAGGTCGACGCCGGTACGGACGCCGTGCAAAAGCTTGAGCCCCATGACGACTTCTTCCAGGGCGGCGTTGCCGGCGCGCTCGCCGAGGCCGTGGACCGTGGTGTTGAGGTGGGTTGCGCCGCCCCGCGCCGCGGCCAAAGTGTTGGCGGTCG
>JBGSTR010000467.1:0-1537 GCA_041736365.1 Chromatiaceae bacterium
TGCCTGGCCGCCGGTCGCCGGTGGCTGAGGCGTGAGCAATCCGGCGGTCGCCGACGTACGCGACATGGCGATCACCCACGCGGATTTCCTGCGGCTGCTCGCATGCCTGCAACCGGGCATCCCGCCGACACAGGCGCGGCGCTCTGATGGCGCTTTGCGGCTCGAGTATCCCTGGGAGGGACACCCGATCACGATCCTGCTCGGCGCCGAGCTCGCGGCGTCCATGGGTGCCTTGAGTCTCACTCGTACGCGCGTAGAGCTCGACTACGGCACGCTCGGCGCGGTGCAGTGCGAGCGCTTTCGCGAGCGCTTCGATCGCTGCTTCCAGCGCGGCGGGGGCTAGCCCAGCCGCCCAGACCTCGCTCGCGCGCGAGCCGGCGGTCGAGAGACTCGGGCTCAGAGTGTCTTCGCGCGCTCCGCCAGAAACACCCAGGTGTCGATCACGGTGTCGGGGTTCAGTGAGATGCTTGAGATGCCCTGCTCAAGCAGCCATTCCGCGAAGTCCTTGTGATCGGAAGGACCCTGTCCGCAGATTCCCACGTATTTTCCGTGGCGGGCGCAGGCGGCAATGGCCATCGCCAGCAGCTTTTTTACCGCGGGGTCGCGCTCGTCGAAGTCCGCGGCGACCAGCGCGGAATCGCGGTCGAGGCCCAACGCGAGCTGGGTCATGTCGTTCGAGCCGATGGAGAAGCCGTCGAAATATTCCAGGAACTCGTCGGCGAGCACGGCGTTTGAGGGGATCTCGCACATCATGATGAGCCTCAGCCCATTCTCGCCGCGCCTTAGTCCCTGTTCGGCCAAGGCCTCGGTGACCGCCCTCGCCTGGCCGAGCGTGCGCACGAACGGGATCATGACCTCGACGTTGGTCAGCCCCATGTCGTTGCGTACGCGCTTGAGGGCCTCGCACTCCATCCGGAAACAGGCCTCGAAGTCCTTCGACACATAGCGACCGGCACCCCGGAAGCCGATCATCGGGTTCTCTTCCTCGGGCTCGTAGCGCGGGCCGCCGACCAGATTGGCGTACTCGTTGGACTTGAAGTCCGACATCCGCACGATCACCGGATTGGGTGCGAAGGCGGCCGCCAGGGTGCTGATGCCCTCGGTCAGCTTGGTCACGTAGAATTCGCGGGGACTGGCGTAAGCGGCGATTCGCGGCTGGATCTCGGCGCGTAAGTTTTCCGGCAGCGCGTCGAATTCCAGCAGCGCCTTGGGGTGGATGCCGATGGTGTTGTTGATTACGAACTCGAGCCGTGCCAGACCGACCCCCGCATTGGGCGTCGCGGCAAAGGAGAACGCCCGGTCCGGATTGCCGACGTTCATCATGATCTTGACCGGGATCTCCGGCATTGCCGCGAGCTCGATGGTCTTGTGATCGAACGGGAGTTGGCCGTCGTAGATGAAGCCGGTGTCGCCCTCGGCACAGCTCACCGTTACCGGCTGGCCGTCGCGGATACAATCGGTCGCGTCGTTGCAGCCGACCACCGCCGGCACCCCGAGCTCGCGCGCGATGATGGCCGCGTGGCAGGTGCGCCCGCCG
>JBGSTR010000468.1:0-6136 GCA_041736365.1 Chromatiaceae bacterium
GGAGGCGCTCGCCCTTTTGGATGCCCCGGAATGTCCGCAGGATACCCGCGATCTCGTTCTGCTGCCGAGCCAGATGGTGTTGCAGATTCACGAGAGCATCGGCCATCCGTTGGAGCTCGACCGCATCCTCGGCGACGAGCGCAACTACGCGGGCAACAGCTTTGTCACGCCGGACATGTTCGGGCGCTATCAATACGGCTCCGAGCGGCTCAACGTCACCTTCGACCCCGGGGTGCCGGGCGAGCTGGTGTCGGCGGTGGCCGACGACGAGGGCACCCCGGCCCAGCGCGAGTATCTGATTCGCGAAGGCATCCTGGAGCGTCCGCTGGGTGGGCGACTCTCCCAGCGTCGCGCGGGCCTGGCGGGTACCGCCAACTCGCGCGCCGACGGCTGGGAACGGCCGCCCATCGATCGCATGGCCAACATCAACCTGGAGCCGGGGGAGGGCACGGTCGAAGACCTCATCGCCCGGGTCGAGCGCGGCGTGCTGATGGACACCAATCGCTCCTGGTCCATCGACGACAGCCGCAACAAGTTTCAATTCGGCTGCGAGGTGGGTCGCTTGATCGAGGGTGGCGAGCTTCGGGGCCTGGTGCGCAACCCCGGCTACCGCGGGATTTCGGCCAACTTCTGGCGCAATCTCGACGGGGTTGCCGGTGCCGCGACCGCCGAGGTCCGCGGCGTGCGCAATTGCGGCAAGGGCGAGCCGAACCAATCGGTCTACGTCGGTCACGCCGCGCCGCCGTGTCTGTTCCGGGATGTGGCCGTGTTCGGGGGTGGCGAATGAATGGCGAGGCCTTCTTCACCCTGGCCGAGCGGCTGAATGCCGGGCTAACCGGCGACGAGCACCTGCTCTGCACCTTCTCGGGCGAGCATTCGGACTTCGTGCGGCTCAACAACAATCGCATCCGCCAAGGCGGCGCCGTGCGCTCCACCGGTATCGGATTGTGCCTGATCGACGGTGGCCGGCAGGTGGAGGGCAGCTGCGATCTGACCGGAGATCCGGACCAGGACCTGCCGCGCGCCGCCGCGTTGCTGGGGCGCCTGCGCGAGCGGATCGTCCACGTGCCCGACGATCCCTACCTCAACTTCAGTCTCGAGCCCTCAAGCAGCGATCGCCGCGTGGGCGATGCGCCGCCCGACGCACACGCGGCGGTCGGCGATGTGATCGGTGCCGCCGAGGGTCTCGATCTCGTCGGGATCTGGGCGAGCGGCGAGTTGGTGACCGGATTCGCGAGCTCGCTGGGGCATCGGCACCTGCATCGCAGCTCCAGCTTCAACCTGGATTGGAGCTGCTACCGCGACCCCGATCGCGCCGTCAAGGGCGGTTACAGCGGTTTTCACTGGGACGCGGAGGTGCTTCGCCACAAGCTCGACACGATGCGGCGTGGCCTGGAGCAAATGGCACGCCCGGCGCGCGTCCTCAAACCCGGCCGCTATCGCGCCTACCTGGCGCCGGCCGCGGTGCAGGAGCTGATGGACATGCTGGCCTGGGGCGGGTTCGACCTAAAGAGCCACCGCACTCGCCAGACCCCGCTGCTGAAGCTGGTGCGCGTTGAGCGCTTGTTCGATCCGCGGGTGACCATTCGCGAGGAGCACGCGCGGGGGCTCGCCCCGGGGTTCAGTGCCGAGGGCTTCGCCCTGCCCGAGGCGGTGCATCTGATCGAGGCCGGTCGCTTCGGTCAGTGCCTGGTGGATGCGCGCAGCGGCAAGGAGTACGGCGAGCCGGTCAACGCGGGGGCACCATACCCGGAGTCCCTGGGCCTCGATCATGGCGAGATACCGGAGTCCGAGGTCCTGGCGCGGCTCGATACCGGCCTCTACATCGGCAACCTGTGGTACTGCAACTGGTCGGATCCCAATGATTGCCGGGTTACCGGCATGACCCGGTTCGGCACCTATTGGGTGGACGACGGACGAATTGTCGCGCCGGTCGACGTGATGCGTTTCGACGACAGCCTCTACCACCTGTTCGGTGATCGCCTGGAGGGGCTGACGGCGGAACGGGAGCTGATTGTCTCCGCGCAGACCTACGACGGCCGCTCCACCGACAGCTATTTGCTGCCGGGGATGCTGGTCTCGGGCATCGAGCTCGCGCTTTAGCTCGCTGCGCCGATCAAGCCGAGCCGAGCGAGTCCGGCTCCGAGATGGCTCGCAGGTCTTCCTCGCTGCGGCGACTGACGCGCCCAAGCAGCGCGCGGGCGATGTCTACCGCCGCGCGTCGGCCGGAATGCAGTGCCCATTGGATCGAGGGCGCGCACTCATACTCGCCGCAGATCCACAATCGGTCGGATCGGCGCTGCGGGGCATCGCCCGGATAGGCCACCGGCGGCGCCTGTGCGGGAAGGGCGTCGCGCAGCCGATAGACGGCGACGCGCTGCCACTCCCGGACCTGATCGCCGAACCAGTCCACAAGCTCCCGGCGCACGTCCGTCTCGAGCGCATCCGGGTTCCTGCTGATACCGTGCACGTTCACGGTCACCAACGCCCGACCCGCGGGGGCGTAGTGGTCGGAGAGGTTGCTGGGACAGAGCAGGCTGTTGATCTGGCCCCGGCCTTCCCCGTTGACCAGGAGGTAGGGTCCGGCGATCGGGGCGCGCTCCGCCCCGAAGTGGAAACAGGTGGTGCCGCGAGTGGCTGGCGCCTCCGGCTCGCCGAGCAGTCGCGCGGCCTGCCTGGCGTCGGTTGCGATCACGACGGCTCGCGACCGCAGGCGCTTGCCGGACTCGAGAATCACCTCCCGGTCGTTGATGCACTCCACCCGAGCGCCGCATTGGATCTGGTCGGGATTCAGCCGGGCGGCAAGCTGCGCCGGGATTGCGCCCATGCCGCGGGCGGGCAGGGCGGTATCGCCGAGTGCGAAGGCACGAAAGACGAATTCGAATGTCCGCGATGAAACTGCCAGATCGGGATCGAAGAACACGCCGCTGAAGAACGGCTTAAAGAAACGCTCGATCATCCGCGCCGAGAAGCCGAGCGACTGGAGCAGCTCCAGCGCCGTGCGCTCCGGTCGCGCATAGAGCGCGGCCAAGTCCCCGCGCACGCAACGACGCCGCAGACCGATTAGCCGCAGCTTGTCGGCCAGGCTTCCCACCGGTGAAGACAACATCTCCGGCAGGCGGGACGGGTGCCGCCACACGTCGCTGACCCGCCGCGTGCGTCCCTGCATCCGCACCAGCGCCCCGGCGTAGAAGGGACGCAGATCGAGCGCGGGGTAGTCGAGAAAGCGGCGTGCCTCTGGGTACCAGGTCTGCAGGACCTGAAAGCCGCGATCGAGCAGAAAACCCTGCCGCCGGTCGGTGCGCATGCGGCCACCGACCTCGTTGCCGGCCTCCAACAGCAGGGCGTCGACGCCGTTCTCTCGCAGGGTGAGCGCGCAGGCGAGCCCCGACAGACCGGCCCCGACAACGATGACGTCGCTGCTCACGGGCGGGCGGACGATCTACCGGAGAAGGGATTTGGAGGGGGTCAATGCGGCCGCCTCAGTGGTACTGCTCGGTGGTGTATTGCCCGGGGGCATGACGGCGATGACGCGCCAGGCCGCGCTCCTCGAGTATCAGCTTCGCATCCTTGATCATTTCCGAGTTGCCGCAGAGCATCACGTGACTGCTGTGATGCGCGATGGCCGCACCCGCGCGACCTTCCAGCTCGCCGTTCCGCAACAGATCCGTGATACGCCCGCGCAGGGCGTCCGGCTGGCTGTCCTGGCTCAGCACCGGGATGAAGCTGAAGCTCCCCGGATGTTGGCTGGCGATGGCCGCGATGGTTTCCGTGTAAGCGAGGCTCGCGGCGGTGCGGACCCCGTGCACCAAGATCACCCGGCCGAACCGTTCCCAGGTCTCGGGTGAGCGCAGGATCGAAAGGTAGACGCCAAGCGCGGTGCCCGTGGCGAGCAGCCACAGGGTCTCGGCGGGCTCGACTGCATCGAGCGTGAAAATCCCGCCCGCGCTCGCCGACACCCAGATCCGGTCGCCCGGCTCGAGGTCCGACAAGCGCGGGGTCAGCGGACCCTCCGGCACCTCGTTGAAGAAGATCTCGAAGGGTCGCTCTTCCGGCGCGTTCACCAGCGAGTAGGGGCGCCCGATGCGCTCGCCGTCGATATCCAGCGCGACCTTGATGTACTGGCCGGCGGTGAAACCGGCGATCGGGGCGTCGAACTGCATGGAGAACAGACTGTCCCCCCATTGGTGCTTTCCGACGACGATCCCGTTGACCCAATCACTCATGACTACACCTTGCTCTGCGTAACGATCTTATCGATTGCCTTTCTAGGCTCGGCGGTACTGGCGCGTAGCCGGTTCGGCGGCCTACCCACTTTGGGAAACGCTGATTAAATGCCGTCCTGGCGTTTAATCAGCTCGCGGTCCGAGAGGCGCGACTCTCGGATCGCTCCATTTCCAAGCGCTTAAGCTGCTCGAAAATGCCGGGCCATCCCCGGCCCGGACGGGAAACGCTATAAGTCAGCGTTTCCTTAGATTACGTGAGATCCACGCATCGCCGCCTTGCTATCCGACAACAAGGTTGGTGCGGCCGCGAGGTATTCCAAACGCGCCGAACGTCCCCGTCGAGCCCCGATGGCTTGCAATGGCACGCGAGCGCACCAGTTATGTCCACGACGAAATCTGTGCACACGGAGATCCAAGATGAAGACTGCCCTTTTCGCGCTCGGCCTGGCCGTGGTCGGCGCTCCCTCCGCCGCTCAATCGGCCGGCTGCCCGGCGCTGCTTGATCTACAAGCCCGCCAACTCGCCGGCCAGGAAACGGTCGATTTTTGCAAGGCCTATCAGGGAAAGGTCCTGCTGGTCGTCAACACCGCGAGCAAGTGCGGCTTCACGCCCCAATACGACGGCCTCGAGGCCCTGTATCGCAAGTACAAGGATCAAGGGTTGGTGGTCGTCGGATTCCCGTCCAACGACTTCGCCGGCCAGGAGCCGGGTACGGAGCAGGAGATCCAGAGCTTCTGCCGGCTGACCTACTCCGTCGAGTTTCCGATGTTCGAGAAGGTCAGCGTCACGAAGGGCAGCGCCGCGCCATTGTTTGCGCGCCTGGCCGATGCCGGTGCGCCTTACCCGAAATGGAATTTCTACAAGTATCTGATCGACCGCAACGGCAACTACGTCGACTACTTCGCAAGCATCACCGATCCGCAGAGCGGCAAGGTGGTGTCCGCTATCGAGCGTCTGCTTGCGGCGCCTGCCAGCCCGGTTGCGGATAGCGGTCGGTAAACAGTTGGCGATTGGCGATGGGCGCGGGCTTGGGGCCCGCGCGAGCCTTCCGCTAATGCCGACTGTCCAAGGCGCGCAGCAGGACCCCGTAGAGCTCGTGCATGGGACCAAGCGCCGGCTCCCGGGGTGTCATGCCCCGGGCGAAGCCCGCGTTCGCCAGGGCATCCAGGATCGCCGTGCGGCTGGCGATGATGTGCACCGGCACCAGCCAGGAGGCGCCCTCGCCGCTAACCGCGGCCGGGGGCTGATGGTCGCCCAGCACCACCAGGATCAGATCGCTCGCCGGGCGACGACGTAGATAGCCGGCGAGATAGGTGAAGGCGTAGCCCAGGGAATCCGCGTAGGCCGGGCCGAGATTGGTCCAGTCGGGCTTGGTCTCGACCGCCTTGCGATACGCCTCCGGGTCGTAGGGCTCGGGGGTGAGCATGCGCGACCAGTCCGGCTGGTACGGCGGAGTCGGGCGAAAGGGGAGGTGCGTGCTGATGGTCGGGAAGACCACGAATCGGGTTGGGCCCGTCCCCGAGCTAAGCTCCCACTCGTCCAGCCGCGCGAGCGCGAGCTGGTCGGGGATTCGCCACCAACCGAAAGCAGGCCCCGCGTATTGCAGCGCCTCGGCGTCCAGCAGCCGGTCGAATCCGTAGAAGGCACCCTCGGGCCACGCCATTCGCAGCCCGGGCATGACCCCAACCGTTCGAAAACCCGCGCGCTCGAAGCGCTGCACCAGGGTGTCGCGTTGCTGCGTCAACAACAGCTTGTAGGCGCGGCCGTCGCCGACCTCGATCCCCGAGAGCAGGCTGGCGTGCGCGAGCCAGGAGTTTCCGCCGAAGGTCGGTGAGCGGACGTAGGCGGAGACGGCTCCGCGGCCGGTCTGCTCGATCGCGGCGGCGAGATCCGCCCGCGCGGGTACGAGC
>JBGSTR010000226.1:0-5000 GCA_041736365.1 Chromatiaceae bacterium
CGCGTTCAACCCGAGATTCGCCCCGGTGGATCTGACCGTGCTCCCCGACCAAGACGGCAACAGGATCCCGGAGCTGGGGATGCTGGGTCGGGGCTCGACCCGGGTCGAGATCCGCGATGCGCTCACCGGCGACTCGGTCAAGAACCTCTGGTTTGCGCCGGGCTTCGATCCGCATCAGGTGATCACGCTGCCGGACCTCAACCGCAACGGCAATGCCGAGGTCGGGGTGGTGCTCGCCAAGGCCGACGAGACCGATCGGTTGGTGATCAAAGACACCCGGAGCGGCGCGAACGTCAATACGGTGGGGACCTGGTGGCAGCCTCAGCTTGATCTGCTACAGGTCCTGCCGGTCACGAATGCGGCCGGCAAACCGACCGCGAACGTGGCGATGCTGCTGCGCGACCCGGTCACCGGCAAGCTCCTGGTGCGCATCGCCAACGCACGCAACAACGTCACCGCGGCCACCGTGCGCGGCTACAACCCGAGCTTCGCCCCGGTAAAGTTGGTGCAGGTGGCGGATATCAACGGCAATGGTCTCGACGAGTATGCCCTGCTCGCCCGCAATCCCGATACCGGTCAGGTGACCGCCGAGCTCCGCGACGACGCCGGTGGCGTCAGCCGGATGTGGTTCGGCAGCGACTGCACCCCGCTCGACTTGGCCGCCATCGACGACATCAACGACAACGGGGCGCAGGAGCTGGTGATGCTCGGACGCTGCGCCACCGATGGAACACTAAAGGCCATCGTCAAGGATGCCAAGACCGGGGAGACCTTGAATCGGATGCGCTTCTGAGCGCTGCGGCCTTGCGGCGAAACTGGCCGGTTGTAAGCCAACGGCATTGGTTCAGGAACCCTCGCTTCGGCGGGGGTTCCTGCGTTCGGACGGCAACCGCAAACGTGAGGCTGCCCGGTTCTCTGCACTGAGCGTCGAGCGATGCTCGTCCGCGACTGGGACATCCATGCCTCAGACAGCGCATGCCTTGTTGCACCTAGCGGCCGCTTAGGATTCCACTGCGGTCCCACTCGAAGGGCCTTCACTGGCCGCGCTCGGCCGACCGGCGACGTCGCCGCCAAGCGGCGGTGGAGGATTTTATCGTGACGGACCGGCACAACAACATCCATGATCGCGGACCAGCGGCAAACATTGAGACATTGAACCGTTCGACGCCGACCTCTGGAAGATGGCGGACGATCTGCGCGCGACTCTGGCCTCGCCTCCAACGAATACTTAATGGTCATCGCCTACGCCGTCCCCGAAGCTCCCGGATCTGTAAGATCATCGGGCCTACCAGAGGGCGATCGAGGCGTTGGTCTGCTCCCGGCGCATGCCCGTAGAGCACTAGCGCAGGCAGGGTCAGCTACCGGGCGACCCCGCGCAACCCGATTCCCCGGTGCCGAGCTTTGTATGGAGACGCTTATGCCCAAATCCTTTTTCAGCTCCGAAGGCGAGCTGGCCTATCTCAGGGCCGCCCCCGTCGAGCGCCGCGATGCCGGAAGATCGCAGCGGGAAACCGTTCCGTTGGAAGCCCATGCGGAGGCCGCCCCCGAAACGGGCCGTACCGATCCGCTAACCATTCTGGCCGAACAGGAAAAGACCCGGCTCGCCGAGCTCATCCCTCTTCGCTATGGCCGGATGAGCCGCACCCCGTTCACCTTTCTGCGTGGGGCAGCAGCCATCATGGCAAGTGATCTCGCGGCCGGCGCCAGGACCGACCTACGGGTTGAGCTCACGGGCGATGCCCACTTGGGCAACTTCCGTTGGTACTACGCACCCAACCGGGAGCTGGTATTCGACCTGAACGATTTCGACGAGACCCTGCCCGGGCCATTCGAGTGGGACGTCAAGCGTCTTGCGGCGAGCGTCACGGTCTCGGCCCGAGCGAACGGTTTTTCCAATAACCAGGCCCGCGCCGCCACGCGATCCGCGGTGCGCTACTACCACAAGTTTATCGCCGAGGCATCGGAGCTCAGTCCGCTCGCACTGCACTATTACCACTTCGAATCGCAGGCCGCGCTGGAGCGAATCGAAAAACACGGCAAGAAACATCGCAAATGGAAAGAGGAGGTCCTGGCAAAGGCCACCCGCAAAAACAGTCTGCGCGCCTTTGACAAGCTGACCGATGTCGTCGACGGGCGACGCGTCATCGTCCCCGATCCACCGTTGATCGTCCGCGTAGATGAGGAGATCGCCGCGGCGGAGTCGGGCGCGGTGGGTGAGCTCCTGGACTGCTACCGCCAGAGCCTGACGCTCGAACGGCGCATGCTTCTTGATCGGTTCTCCCTGGTCGACATCGCCAGAAAGGTCGTCGGTGTCGGCAGCGTCGGCACGCGTTGCCTGATCGTGCTGTTCGAGGCCGGAGACGGCACCCCCCTGTTCCTTCAGCTCAAGCAGGCGACTTCATCCGTTCTCGAAGCCCACCTCGGGGCCAGCGCCTTCGATCAGGACGGTCAACGTGTTGTCGAAGGCCAACGCCTGATCCAGGCCACCAGCGACGTTCTCCTTGGCTGGGCGCGCTGGCAGGAGCCGGGCGGACGGGAGATCGACTTCTACTTCCGCCAGCTCTGGGACGGCAAGGGCAAGATCGATGTCGAAGAGCTCGGACCCGAACGGCTGGCAGCCTACGCCGGCCTTTGCGGAAAGACGCTGGCCTTCGCCCATGCGCGTTCGGGGGATGCCATGATGATCCGCGGGTATATCGGTGACGACGACACCTTCGACGACGTCATGGTCGAATATGCTGACCGGTATGCGGACAATACCGCACGCGATTGGAAGCAGCTCTGCGAGGCGATCACCGACGGCGCGATAGAAGTCGTGCGCGATATCTGAGCCGGATTATGTGTTGCACGCCCCCCATGCCGGACCGGATCGGCGCGGGGTCGGGTCGCAAGAAGGCTATACAGACAGCTCCCCGACGAGAACGCCCCGTGGCAGGACCAAGCTTGCCTGCGCAGCTCGGAAGGAAGCTCCAGGACCGCGTCGCAAATCGCGACAACGGTCTGCGCCGCCCGCTCGTCACCGTCCACCAGTGCGCGCAGGGCGGAATGCGCCGACTCCTGTATCGTCTGAAACAGACGTTGAGCAGCTCCGCGGTGTCTTACGAAGCGATGACACCCGTTTCCTTTAGCGTCTTGGCCAGCGGCGCCAGCTCGCGGCTGATCGCCGCAGCCATGTTCTCGATGTCGCCGGTGGCGGCAACCAGCCGTGCGTGCTCGTCGGCTTCGGCGTCGCTCAGCTCGGACGCCCGAGGTGCTGTAGATAAGCGAGCACCGCTTCTCGCAGCGCCACGACCTGGTCGTACTGTCGCGACAGCTCGCTGAGATCCCCGGCTGCGAATGCCGACTTGAACTTCGCCAGCATCGCTTCGGTCAGCTCACTCATGTGCCCGAGCTCATTACGGTACCCGATTCCCCGCCTACCTTGATCGCGGGGAATCTCGTACACCTCCCGGTTTCACGCGATGCCAGGCGACGTCCAGTGGCCGCATCGGGTCGGACACCATGCCCCCACGATTTGCGAAGGACCCTTGTTCGTCGTCACCCTGCGGAGCTTCCAGCAGCGCCGGCGCGACTCCTTTTGCGAATCGTCAATGCCGGCAACCTACGGGAGTAGTAGGTAGATAAGACGCGGGGAGACAGGAGCTCTCACGCGCGACGCTCTGAGTCGGCGCCGCGCGTCGACAGGAGGCCAAGGCGCACAGGATCGTCATAGAGCCACGCACACCTAGGAGTAGCTGCCGTGAAAACGATTGTTGCAATCATTCCGATGCTGATCTCATTCCTCTTCGCTGCCCCCCTTTCCGCCCATCACATGGCGGAGGGCGTGGTCGCCGACGACATTTATGCCGCCATCGACGAGAATCTTGAGGGGACTCCGCATCTCGACCTGGATCTCACCACCATTGGGTCCATGGCAATTGTCACCACGACCGTGGCCTCGGAAGACGTGCCGACGGTCCTCGATATCATTTCCACCGCGCTTTCGGGCCAGGGCACTCAGGTCGAGTCTTCGCTCGACGTGAACATCTCCGCGCCGGACGACGACGGCTTGGTCACCATCACGATCATCGAGCGCATCGGACAGGGGATCGAGATTGAAGATCCAGCTCCCATGACTCGTAGATGAGACAAGGGTCAGTCGCGGGCCGGGTATCCTCGAGGCTCAAGCCTCGTCGGATGGATTTTCCCGGGTGACCGGAATAAGCGCCGATCTGTCGGCGCCCGACTCCGCCAACCTCAATCCCCGCTCAATGCCCCGCCGGTCTGATACTCGGTTACGCGGGTCTCGAGAAATTCTTTTCCTTCTTGAGAGTGCGTAGGGCGGGAAAGCGAAGCGCATCCCGCCATCCGCTCCAGCCGCGAGCGGTTTCTGCTGACCTCCAACCCCGGCCGCCGCGACAGATCGCCAACCTCAATCCCGGCTCAATGCCCCGTCGGTCTGATACTCGTCACGCGCGTCCGCTTGGAGATCGAGGCCTTGAAGGCGGCGTCATGAGCCCAACCGAGGGGCCGCGGATCGGCGAGAATAGCGCCGAGCGCTCGCCCCTGTCCGGGGCTGCGAGTGAGCTTGAGGGAGATGCCGACCATGACCCCCCCGTCCGCCAAGACCGTGCTCATCGTAGAGGACGAGACCCCGCTCGCCGAGGTGCTCGAGGAGTATCTGCGCGCCTCGGCCCTGCAGGTCGAGCGCATTGAGGATGGTGCGGCGGTGGTCCCGCGGGTTCGCGAGGCCCCGCCCGACCTCATCCTGCTGGACCTGATGCTGCCGGGGCGCGACGGACTGGAGATCTGTCGCGAGCTTCGCACCTTCTCGTCGGTCCCCATCATCATGGTGACGGCTCGGGTGGAGGAGATCGATCGCCTGCTGGGCCTGGAGCTGGGCGCGGACGACTACGTGTGCAAACCATTTGCCCCGCGGGAGGTGGTGGCGCGGGTCAAGGCCCAGCTGCGTCGCGTCGAGATGCTGACCCGGCCGGCCGCCGAGGTCGATGCGGACGGTG
>JBGSTR010000227.1:0-3070 GCA_041736365.1 Chromatiaceae bacterium
CGCGTTCAACCCGAGATTCGCCCCGGTGGATCTGACCGTGCTCCCCGACCAAGACGGCAACAGGATCCCGGAGCTGGGGATGCTGGGTCGGGGCTCGACCCGGGTCGAGATCCGCGATGCGCTCACCGGCGACTCGGTCAACAACCTCTGGTTCGCCCCGGGCTTTGATCCGCTTCAGGTGATTACGCTGCCGGACCTCAACCGAAACGGAAGTGCCGAGGTCGGGGTGGTGCTCGCCAAGGCCGACGAGACCGATCGGTTGGTGATCAAAGACACCCGGAGCGGCGCGAACGTCAATACGGTGGGGACCTGGTGGCAGCCCCAGCTCGATCTGCTGCAGGTCCTGCCGGTAACGGGTGCGGCGGGCAACGCGACCGCGAACGTGGCGATGCTGCTGCGCGACCCGGTCACCGGCAAGCTCCTGGTGCGCATCGCCAACGCACGCACCAACGTCACCGCGGCTACCGTGCGCGGCTACAACCCGAGCTTTGCCCCGGTGAAGTTGGTGCAGGTGGCGGATATCAACGGCAACGGCCTCGACGAGTATGCCGTGCTTGCCCGCAACCCCGACACCGGTCAGGTGACCGCCGAGCTCCGCGACGGCGACGGTGGCGTCAGCCGGATGTGGTTCAGCAGCGAGTGCACGCTGATCGATCTGGCGAGCATCGCAGACATCAACGGCAACGGGGTGCAGGAGCTTGTGATGCTCGGACGGTGCGGCGTGGAAGGGACGCTCAGGGCTACGGTCAAGGATGCCAAGACCGGAGAAACCCTGAACTGGATGCGCTTCTGAGCGGTGAGGCCCCGCAGGGCAGACTGGCGGCTTCTCCTCGTTCCCACGCTCCGGCGTGGGAACGCAGTTTGGCCGCTCCGCGGCCTGACGCCGACGGGACGCTGGAGCGACCGGAACTGCTCCCACGCCGGAGCGTGGGAGCCAGAGTGCCGGAGCAAGCGAGCGCGCAGAGCAAGACGAACGGCCTGACAAGGAGCAACGAAGAGGACGACATGATGAAAACGAACGTGCAGTCGGCAATGCTGTTTAAGCAGCAGCCACTCATCCGCGCCATCCGAGCCGGTCTGCGCCCGGCGCGACTCTCGCGGGCGGCCAGCGGGCTGCTGGGGATCGGACTGCTGGGCTTGGCTGCCAGCGGCACGGTGCAGGCCGGATTCCCAGCCGTGATCGAGCTTTCCGACCTCGACGGCCGCAACGGCTTCGCGCTCAACGGCATCAATTTCGAAGATGAATCCGGCCAGTCGGTCAGCGACGCCGGCGATATCAACGGCGACGGGATCGATGACGTCATCATCGGCGCGTCTTCGGCCGACCCGAACGGCAATGCGTCAGGTCAGACCTACGTGGTGTTCGGGGGCAAGGGCGTGGGGAGCGGCGGCGTGCTGGAGCTCTCCTCGCTGGATGGCCGCAACGGCTTCGCCATCAACGGCATCAATGAAAATAATCTGTCCGGCTTCTCCGTCAGCGGCGCCGGCGATGTCAACGGCGACGGTGTCGATGACCTCATCATTGGCGCTCCGGTGGCCGACCCGAACGGCTATTGGTCTGGCCAAAGCTATGTGGTGCTCGGGGGCAAGGGCGTGGGGAGCGGCGGCGTGCTGGAGCTGTCGGCGCTGGACGGCAGCAACGGATTCGCCCTCAACGGCAACAATTCGGGGCAATCCGGCGGGTCCGTCAGCGGCGCCGGCGATGTCAACGGCGATGGTGTCGATGACGTTGTCATCGGGGCAGCGTGGATCGACCACAGCTATGTGGTGTTCGGGGGCAAGAGCGTGGGTATCGGCGGCGTCCTGGAGCTCTCGGCGCTGGACGGCACCAACGGATTCTCCCTAAACGGCAACCATTCAGGTCTATTCGGTTGGTCCGTCAGCGACGCCGGCGATGTCAACGGCGACGGCGTAAATGACCTCATAATCGGCGCTCCGCGGGCTGACCCGAACGGCTATTATTCGGGCCAAAGCCATGTGGTGTTCGGGGGCAGGGGCGTGGGAAACGGCGGCGTGCTGGAGATCTCGGCGCTGGACGGCAGCAACGGTTTCGCGGTCAACGGCATCAATGCGGGTGATGGTTCCGGCATCTCCGTCAGCGGCGCCGGCGACGTCAACGGCGACGGTGTCGATGACCTCATCATCGGCGCACCGAACGCAGACCCGAACGGCGAATCCTCGGGCCAAAGCTATATCGTGTTCGGCGGCACAGGCTTGGGGAGCGGCGGCGTGGTGGAGCTCTCGGCGCTGGACGGCAGCAACGGCTTCGCCCTCAACGGGGTCAACGATTGGTCCGGCCAGCCAGTCAGCGACGCCGGCGACGTCAACGGCGACGGGATCGATGATCTCATCATCGGCGCATCGGGGGCCAGTCCGAACGGCGTTTCGTATGCTGGCCGAAGCTATGTGGTGTTCGGGGGCAAGGGCGTGGGAAGCGGCGGCGTGCTGGAGCTCTCGGCGCTGGACGGCCGCAACGGCTTCGCGCTCAACGGTATCAATGAATTCGATAGTTCCGGCTCCACCCTCAGCGGCGCCGGCGATGTCAACGGCGACGGCGTCGACGACATCATCATTGGCGCATATCGGGCCTACGCGAACGGCCTTTCCCAGGCTGGTCAGAGCTATGTAGTGTTCGGCGTTCCGGCTGGATTCTTCCCGCCCACCTTCGACGCTGCTCTGCGCGCCCTCGGCGACATCAACGGCGACGGTACTCCCGAGATCGCCGTCGTCGCCCGGAGCGACGGCAAGACCATCGCGAAGGTCAAGGACGCCACCAGCGGCGATCTGATCAGCTGCTTCGCCTTCAGCGCCGATCTGCACCCGGTGGACGTTGAGGTGATGGATGTCTTCGGTACCGGCTCCGGCCACGCGCCGAACCTGGTGCTGCTCGGCGATAGCCCGCCTACCGCGGAGACCCGCAATGCGCTCGCCGGCGACCTGCTCGGAAGGGTCGCGTTCAACCCGAGATTCGCCCCGGTGGATCTGACCGTGCTCCCCGACCAAGACGGCAACAGGATCCCGGAGCTGGGGATGCTGGGTCGGGGCTCGACCCGGGTCGAGATCCGCGATG